>CANDLP010000360.1 GCA_947385505.1 uncultured Clostridia bacterium | reverse complement strand
GGATCAGCGTGTAATAGCGGAAGCCGCCGAACGCTTCGGAAGCGGAGAGGTGACTATGACTTCCCGCCTTACTCTTGAAATTCAGGGGGTACATTACGCGGATATTGACGAAACCATAGCTTTCCTTAAGGAAAACGACCTTTTGACAGGCGGGACAGGTTCTTTGGTGCGCCCCGTAGTTTCCTGCAAGGGCACTACCTGTCAGTACGGTCTTTTGGACAGCTTCGGACTTAGCGAAAAAATACACGATCGTTTCTATATAGGCTATCACGGAGTAACGCTTCCTCATAAATTTAAGATAGCTGTGGGCGGATGTCCTAATAACTGTGTAAAACCCGATCTGAACGATCTGGGAATAGTGGGGCAGCGTATGCCTTTGTACAACAGCGACAAATGCAGGGGTTGCAAGAAATGTCAGGTGGAAGGCGCTTGTCCCATAAAAGCCGCAAAACTTGACAGCGGTAAATTGGTTATGAGCGATGACTGCAACAATTGCGGCAGATGCAGGGAAAAATGCCCCTTCGGCGCCATTCCCGAATACACTGAGGGCTATAAGGTGTATATCGGCGGCAGATGGGGGAAAAAGGTGGCTTACGGAAAACCTCTCGACAAACTGTTTACCTCTGAAGAGGAAGTACTTGATATAGTTGAAAAAGCTATATTGTTCTTCCGTGACGAGGGAATTTCCGGCGAACGCTTCGCGGATACGATAGACAGACTGGGCTTTGATTACGTTCAGGATAAGCTGCTCAATAACAAGATTGATAAAAATGCGGTTCTGGAAAAGAAAGTAAAGGGCGGTGCTGCTTGCTGATGAAAATATCGGCTTTAATTCTTTCGGCGGTAACGGTAATTATGACGGCTTCTCTGATGTTTTCAGGCTGTTCCGATAAAAACTCCCTTTCAGTAAACGAGGAAAGCGTTGTTTTTACCGACGCTCTGGGAAGAACGGTTTCTGTTGACAATCCAAAGCGTGTGGCTGCGCTTATGGGAAGCTTTGCCGAAATATGGCATCTTTCAGGCGGCGAGGTAACAGCGGCGCCCGACGATACATGGGATGACTTTGATATTCCTCTTTCCGAGAACACGGTAAATCTCGGAAAGATAAATGAGCTGAGCCTTGAAATGCTGTTTTCTGCCGATCCCGATTTTGTAATAGCCAGTTCTAATATAAGGGTGGATCTTGACTGGCTGGATACTCTTGAAGATACGGGAATTACCGTTGCTTATTTTGACGTGTCCGATTTTGACAGTTATCTTGAAATACTGGATACCTGCACTGATATTACCGGACGAAAAGATCTTTACCAAAAAAACGGGTTGGATATTAAAAAACATATAGAAAACGTCAAAGAACAGAGTGAAAAGCGGGTTGAAGAAAAAGGCGCGCCTACCGTACTGTCTCTTCGTGCGTCTTCCGCAAGCATAAGAGCCAAGAACAGCGAGGGAAATGTGTTGGGCGAAATGCTTAACAGTCTTGGCTGCGTCAATATTGCCGACAATGAGAAATCTTTGCTTGAAAATTTAAGCATTGAGTATATTATCCAACAGGATCCCGATTTTATCTTTTTCGTACAGGTGGGTGGAGACGCCGAAAAGGTGAAGGAAAAAACCGATGATTTTATTGACGAAAATCCCGCATGGAACGAACTCACCGCCGTGAAAAAGGGGAGAGTGTTTTATATGGACAGAAAGCTGTACAACCTTAAGCCCAATTCCCGCTGGGGTGAAGCATATGAGGGTCTGGAGAAGATTCTGAGTGAAAATTCATAATAAGAAAAGCTTTGCGCTTATAGTTTCGCTAATGGGGGCAGGCTGCGTTTTATCGGCATTGTTAAGCGTCTGTGTAGGGGCAGTGTGTATATCCCCTTTTGAGCTTTTCACGGGCAGCGACCCCGTACAATGGCGTATATTACGTTATGCCAGACTTCCGCGCACTGCCGCCTCTCTTCTTGCGGGGGCGGGACTGTCAACATCGGGGGCGATAATTCAGGGGGTGCTTGCCAACCGTCTTGCTTCGCCCGGAATAATAGGCGTTAATGCAGGCGCGGGTTTAGGCGTTACCCTTTGCTGCGCTTTTGGCGCGGTTTCCGGCTGGGCGGTGGCGGGTTCGGCTTTTTTGGGTGCACTTACGGCGGTGCTTGCTGTATCTTTGACTGCTCAAAAAACCTATGCCTCGCGTTCGGCGGTGATTTTAGGTGGCGTGGCTGTAAACAGTTTTCTTACCGCCGTTTCAGAGGGAATAATCACTCTTTATCCCGAAATAGGAGCATATACTGCGGATTTTCGCACGGGAGGTTTTTCAGGAGTGACCGATTCAAGGCTTTTTCCCGCGGCAGTAATGATAATTATTGCCCTTATGCTGACATTTTCGCTTTCAAACGAACTGGATGTTCTTTCTATGGGAGACGACACGGCGCAGGGCTTGGGGCTTTCCGTAAAGAAGGTAAGAACCGTGTTTTTGACGCTGGCGGCGCTTCTGGCGGGAGCAAGCGTAAGTTTTTCGGGACTGTTGGGTTTTGTTGGACTTATAGTACCCAATATGGTTAAAAGGATTGTCGGGAGTGAAAGCAGAAAACTGCTTCCTGTCTGCGCTCTCGGGGGGGCAATGTTTGTGACCTTGTGTGACTGCGCCGCCAGATCTCTCTTTTCGCCTTACGAAATACCCACGGGAATAGTTATGTCGGCGATCGGCGCTCCATTCTTTATTTTCCTGCTGTTCAGATCGAAGGGAGGGCATTCCCGTGGATAATATTCTCCTTTCGGTTCAGAGTGTTTCCTCCTGCTACAACGGAAGGGAAGTTCTCCATAAAGTGTCGGCGGATTTTAACGGAGGAAAGATAACCGCCGTTATCGGTCCAAACGGAAGCGGTAAGAGCACCTTGTTAAAAACGCTCATAGGCATTGTTCCCAAAAAAGAAGGAGAAATTTTTTCCGAAGGAAGAAACACTGAAAGTATGAGCTCTTTGGAAATCGCGCGACGAATAGCTTATCTTCCTCAAATGAAGAGCATACCCGATATTACA
Source organism: uncultured Clostridia bacterium (assembly GCA_947385505.1). Taxonomy (GTDB): domain Bacteria; phylum Bacillota; class Clostridia; order Oscillospirales; family Ruminococcaceae; genus Ruminiclostridium_E. Next base: position 9 of record CANDLP010000360.1, on the reverse strand, counting down.
GTGAGAACA
>CANDLP010000359.1 GCA_947385505.1 uncultured Clostridia bacterium | reverse complement strand
AAAGCGGATATCTGGTATCGGGGGTTCAATCCGACTGCTGCTTTTCAAAATATACGGGACAATTGAAAAATATTTACGTCAATCCCGGAGATTTTGTAGAAGAAGGACAGCTGATAGCCGAAATGAATAACGGCGCTATTGAACATCTGCTTAAAATACAGCAGCTTAAGGTTGATCTTGCCCAACTTAACTATAATAATTCCGGCTCCGCCGCAGACAGGCTTCAGCTTGAAATAGAACAAAGCACTCTCGATCAGTATCGGGACGAATATGAAGGGGGCCGCGTATACGCTCCTATGAGCGGACAAGTCTCATATGTAAAAACTTTGAATCCGGGCGACAGCGTGGATCCCTACGATATAATAGTATCGATTGTCGACCCCGAAAAGCTTTGCGTAAGAGCCACGGTGGAAAACTCAGGAAGCTTTTCCGTAAACGATCCTGTGACCGTTGATGTAAACGGTGAAATATACGACGGAATAGTTGTCCGCACTCCAAAAGAAGAAATAGAGGAAGGCGATACCGAGGGCGATAAGGTATATGTTGAGTTTACGGAAAAAAATCCGGGATTCGGATACTTAGGCTCCATTGCCAATATTACAAAAATAAAAGCTAAATCGGAAAACGCTCTGGTAATCCCCAAGCATATCATTAAAACCGACGGCGACAGGACTTACGTACAGCTTCTGCGCAACAACGAAAAAGTAGAAACCGACATTGAAACCGGAATCAGCAACGCAGTTGAGATCGAAGTCCTTTCGGGACTCTCCGAAGGAGAAGAGGTCATAGTTAAATAAAACCGTCTATTCGTTATTTAAGGAAGGATTGAAAACCTTGTTTACTATTTTGCTCAGAAAAATGAGAAATACCAAATGGATGGTTTTATGCCTGTTTTTGGGTTTCTTGATGGCGGCGGGAATGATGAGTACCGTACCTATATATATGGACGCCTCTCTTCAGCGTGTTCTTATCAAGGAGATGGAAGAGTATCAACTTGACAGCGGCAAATATCCGGGAATATATTCTGTTTCCGCTTCCCTTCCCAATGGAGTTTCTATAGACGATCAGCTTAAAGTTTTAGACGAAGCTCCGCGAATGACATCGGATCGTGTAAATAAAATCGGTATACCTGTATTAAACAATAAAACCGTAGTATCGGACAATCTGCTGTACCTGAGTCATGGTCAAAGCGCCTCCGGCTCCTCTTCATCAAGGGTAAGAGTAAACGCCATGAGCGGAATTGAAGACCACATAGTTATGCAGAGCGGAGAAATGTTCAGCGAAAGCGGAATTGCGGATGACGGCGTTTACGAAGCCATTGTTACCGAAAGCGCGGCAAGAAACTTGGGCATAGTATACGGAAACACGTATGAGATCCGTCCTATGAACGCCGGACAGGAAAGTTTTTACATAAAGATAACCGGTATATTTACTCAGTCTGACATGAACGACAGCTACTGGTCGGAAGATCTTATAGCATACGTAGGCAGCGTTTTTATTCCATACTCTCTTTATGATCATTTAATTTCGTCAAGCAATCTGAATATAGTGGATTTAAAAGTAAATTATAATCTCGACTATCATTCGGTTAATATGAATGCTATTTCTTCTATTACGGAAGCGATAAACAACGATTTTGAATATTTCAAGGAAATGGGATACGGTTTTGAAATGGGCGCCAGCAGTATCCTTTCCGCTTACGTCGAAAAAGCCGCCGCTCTTACGGCAATATTATGGGCGATCCAGATTCCTACTATGGTAATGCTGGCGTTCTACTTGTTTATGGTATCACAGCTTAATGTAGAGCAGGAAAGAAACGAAATAGCTGTGCTGAAATCCAGAGGCGCAAGTCCCGGACAGATATTCGGCCTGTACTCAATGGAAGCGGGGCTGTTGGGTTTGGTTACATTTATCGTATCGCCTCTTATAGGGCTGTTGCTCTGCCGCTTTTTGGGAGTAAGCGACGGATTTATGGAATTTGTTAACCGCACGGGAATAGCGGCTAAGCTGTCTGTAACAGCTTTTATCTACGCTTTTACCGCGGTTGCGGTATTCTTTGTAACTACGATGCTTCCTATAATTCCCGCTTCAAAGCTTACAATAGTTCAATACAAACAAAGCAAGACCAAAGTAAAAAAGACCGCTCTCTGGGAGCTTATAGGCGCCGATTTTATACTTATCGCTGTTTCCATTGTTTTTTACTTCCTTTACACCAATATTAACAATGAAGCGATAAATAACGGTACCTTCGCTGCCACAGGACAGATCGACCCGCTTGTGTTTGTGTTTTCTACCTGCCTTATTCTGGGCTTGGGACTTATGTTTGTAAGATTTTATCCCTATCTCTTAAAATTAGTTTCCCTTTTGGGAAGGCCTTTCTGGACTCCGTCTCAGTATATGGCCCTTTCCACCGTTTCCTGCGCAGGAGGAAGCAAGGAGCGTTTTTTGATGCTGTTCCTTGTCTTAACCTTCGCCTGCGGTCTGTTTTCCGCCAATACGGCAAGAGCCATCAATAATAACAAAGAGGATATGATTTATTATAAAAACGGCGCGGATATTACTCTTATGGAATATTGGATGGAACAAAGCTATACTTCCGGTGAAAATATAAGAACCGTTTATATCGAACGGGATTTTTCAAGATATGAGCAGCTGGCGGGCGTAGAATCTGCTGCCAAGGTTTTAATCAACGATAACGCCAAAGCGCAAACCGACAAAGGAAATGATATTTCAAAATTAACCGTCATGGCCGCCGAGCCGGATAAGTTTGCTAAAACCGCATGGTTCAGAGATGATCTTTTGCCAGTTCAGTGGTATAACTACTGCAACGCCCTGACAAATTACAATTCAGGCGTACTTATCTCCCGCTCAATGGCAAATAAATACGATATCGGATTCGGAGACGAAATATCTCTCACCTGGAGCGGAAACGACCCGCTGAACGCCACAGTTCTGGCAATAATAGATTACTGGCCCGGAATAAATCCGAACGAAACGCTCACTAATGGCTCAAAAAAGGATTTTTGTGTGCTTAATTATAACTATGTTTACAACAACAC
>CANDLP010000358.1 GCA_947385505.1 uncultured Clostridia bacterium | reverse complement strand
AAACATAAAAAATTGGTATGCGGATTTTGCTTTAAGTGCGGTCTTTATAAGCAAGGGTTAACTCACGACCTTTCAAAATTTTCCTTTACGGAATTTATACCCGGAGCACGGTATTTCAGCGGAAAACGCTCGCCCAATGAACAAGAGAGAACAGAAAAAGGATACAGTGCGGCGTGGCTGCATCATAAAGGAAGAAATCGGCATCATTGGGAGTATTGGACAGATTATAAAAAAGGTGTAGGAATAATACCAATCAAGATGCCGCTTAGGTACACCGCTGAAATGTGCTGTGACAGAATCGCCGCCTGCCGCGTCTATCACGGGAAGAAATACAAACAGGGAGACGCACTGGAGTATTTTATTTCAAGCAACGCTCCGAAGCTTATGCATTGGGAAACTTCGGAAAAGCTGAGGGAATGGCTTACATTGGTTAAAGATATAGGGGAAGATGAAACGTTTAAGGTTATTAAAAAAGAAATACGAAAATCAAGCTCTGAAAGTAAAACAAACAGAAAATAGAGAATTCATAATATCCAATTTTCAGAAACCAGCTGCACGCAGAGGCACATCAAAGCAAGGAATCTTTTGAAAGATATCCTGCTTTTTTTATGCATTTAATCCGTGATAAAAGAGAGTGTGCCCTCACCGTATCCGCAATGTATAATCATACAACAGAAAGAAAACGAATCCACTGTGTCTGCCGCATGCCGGAGCGCGGAAAACTTTTCTCCGAATATAATCAACATTATTTTATATGAACATGCTCTAATATAAAAATAATGCAATTGTTTTTTTACATAAAAAAATAACATCATATTCTTTTTCACTTAACATTCACATTTTTGTTCATTAAACCCACACCACTACTTTTCGTTAAAAATGCCGAATAAAAACACATGTATTTCAAAAAAGCCCCATAAATCGCCCCAAAAACAAAAAGTTACAAAACGGTAACAAAATAGTTACAGAAAAATTTTGTTTATCTTGCACAATTTACCCAATACCTTTTATTTGACATTTCCCAAAAAATAGAGTATACTGTTCATTGTGAAAAAACTTACAGGAGGATTTATGAAATCTATATTTCAAACAAAAGTCCTGAAGCTTATTTTAAAAGTTCAGAAAAAACAGAATATACTTAAAAACCACGCTGCGGTAAGCCTGCTTCTTGGTCTTGCTTCTGTCAGTGTAATGATTCTTATGACCGGCGCTCTGTATTTCAGAAATGAAGCGCGTATCTATGACGGCGGCGAGGTATTCCGCACTTTTACAATGTATGATACGCTTGAAGAAATTTTAGAGGAACAGGATATTGAAATAGGCGAATTTGACCGTGTAGACTTCGGCGGTATAAAGGACGGCGAGGCGGATATCGTTATTCACCGCTCGCTCAATATACCCGTGGTGGCGGACAATGATACAATTCTCGTGGAATGCGCCTACAACGAATCCGTAAAAGACGTAATAAGCCGCTCAGGGCTCAGGATCAGCGAGCAGGACGTTATAGAGCCGTCGCCCGACACTTCCTGTTCCGAACTTTCAAACCCGGTAAAAGTACACAGAGGGTATCCGGTTTATGTATCTGTGGACGGAACGACTAAAGAGCTGTCCGCTTATCAAAGGACAGCGGCTCAGATTCTTGAAAGCGCGGGAATAAAGCTTGAACAGGACGACTATATCGACTGCGATCTTGACAAGGTAATGGAAGAAAACGAAAACATAAACGTTACAAGAGTAAGGTACGAGAATATTGAAACTTATGAAGTGGTGCCATATAACACCATTACCGAAAAAAGTAATCTTGTTTCCATGTATACCAGCGAGATTACCCAAAAAGGCGTAAACGGCACCCGCACCAATATCAGCAGGGTTAAATATGTAGACGGCGTGAGAGTAAGCGAAACCGCCGTAAGCTCAGAAATCACAAAAGAGCCGGTCAATGAAATAATAAGCGCCGGCACTGCCTTAAAGACGCCTTACAGCAAAAAAGACTCCTCATCTCTTATACTTGAAAACGGCTTGCCCGTTAACTATGTTTCCGTACTAACCGGAAAATCCTGTGCCTATACCGCCCCTATCGGCAGCGGCACAGCAAGCGGCCGAAAGCTTGAAATAGGCACCGTAGCGGTTGACCCCTCCATTATCCCCTACGGCTCCGAGCTTTATATAGTAAGCACTGACGGCAGCTATGTCTACGGCTATGCAATTGCCGCAGACACAGGAGATCTTACCCCGAACGGAGTTCTTGTTGACCTTTATATGGGAAACAGCGAGGATTATTACCCCGTTTCCGTTGATTACGGAGCAAAACAGGTTAATATCTATGTGCTCAGCAGGGGAAATTGAGATTTGTGACGAATTTGTGAAAAATACCTTGACGTTTTTTCGTCAAGGTATTTTTTGTTTAAAAAATATAATGATGTTATTTTTTTCGATTATAACAGCAGGTTTGTGAGAAACACATATTGATATAGTGGAATTTATTATGAAAGTGACTTAAAAACAAGAAACATCTTGAAAAACTTAAGGAATCTTATAAAAATATATTGATTTATTATTAACCACAACTACTTTAAAATTAGTGGTTATATTTTGGAATGCGGCATTCTCCGATTATAACCTAAAATTTATTTTCAAATATTTCAGCCGCTTACCTCCAAAACATTAATCTCTCAAAAAATAACGTGACATTATTTTTGCTTAACAAAAAATTTACCGCAAAAAATACAAAAAGATGTAAAACAATAAACAGCGGAAAACTGACCATAAATTTTTTCTTTTTTGTTTTATGGCGAATAATAAGCATTATTATGTACATTACAATCGCTCCACCGAAAAAACCGAAAGATATAAGCGTTTTTTCGGGAATCCTGTGTCTCGGCGCGGTTTTGGCGGCAATTTTATCGTATACGGTTATTATCGCACCGATAACGCTTATTGTTAAAAAATATATAAGCTGTATTTTTATGCCCTGAGTCACTTTATTTCTCCTGATAAAATTTATTAACAAAAAGAGATCGGAAGAGCACACGTCTGAACTCCAGTCACGGAGCGTCATC
>CANDLP010000357.1 GCA_947385505.1 uncultured Clostridia bacterium | reverse complement strand
AGAACAATTGCTTTAATCTGGGCGTCAAAAGGAAGATTTTATCGATTCCCGCAGGTTATGGGCTGCTACAGATTTGTAAGAGAAAAAGATGCGGAAAACATAACGTCAAAATTATATATAGGATCGGACGATAATATACAAAATGACTTTGAGTATACATTAAGACTTGAGGAATACGCAAAAATCATTCATTCCAAGGCAAGCTTTGAATACCATAAACACGAATTGTACTGTTCGGCGAAAATACAAAGCATATTTAAAGGAAAAAATAAGGAGCTTCCCTATGTAATACTGAATTCATGCAAAAACAGACTTATATGTCTGTTAAGCTTTCCCGCTCATATTATTTCAAAAGCTTGTATTAAGCTTACAGGCAAAAAAACATAAAGGATCGGACTATGGAATATGAAATATCTTCATATCATGCTCGGCAACGGTGCAAATACTTTTCGTTTCATCAACGCGTTATATAATAATTTGTCGCGTCCCGATTATTTTCAGCACAGTTTTTTAATAACCTCAACATTAAACTATGTTATTAAAACCTGCCCCTCGCTTTTAATTTACAATTATGACAATTTGCTTTTCTATCCGCAGAATAAAAAAGCAAAAACAGCCTTCAAAAGCTTTCTCACATTGCTTAAAGAAAAAATGGAGGAAGCCGATGTAATAATCTGGCACTCGCTTATTCCGATGAATTCTGTCAAAATAATAAAGCTTGCTCTTCTACACGTGCATAAATCGGCTTGGGTCACGGATTTTACCGACAGAACGATTCCGAATGTAAAATCAAAAAAGCACAAACAAAGAAAGTTTGCACAAAAAAAGCTTGATTTTATGAAATCAATAAGATATGTGAACTTTTCTATTCCTTGGGGAAGAAAAAATTTTAGGCGGGATTACGGAAAAAATAAGCTTATTTCAGAAATACCTTACCCCTTTCCAAAAAGCCGTATTGAAATTATGAATAAATATGTTCAAAGGGAAAATAAAGGATTAAACTGCCTTGTAGGATACGACGGAAGAAAATCCAATATGCATATGGGCCTGATAAGCTATTTAAAGCACCTCTCTGAAGAAGATATAAAAATTTTTCTTCCCATGAATTTCTCTCTGCTTGGAGAATGGGGAGTTACCGAGCATTATTCTTACAGAGACAGGGTCAAAGCTTTATCGGAAAATGTTTTCGGAAAAGGAAACGTAATAAAATTACGACGCCGCGACATAAGCGAAAATGAATTTTTTAATACGATATCAAAATGTGATATCGCGGTATTTAACGACAATAGACCAATCGGTATTACGCTTGTTTTTTATATGCTTTATCTCGGAAAAAAAGTGTTTATGAATAAGGTAAATATTTTATCGGGCAAACTGTCGGAGCTTTATTTGCCGGTTTATTCACTGACCGAGCTGGGAACCATGTCGGCGGAGCAATTAAAGGGTTCGGCCGTTTATGAAAACACTGCCGATAATTCCGGATTTACAAATGAAAACGAAGTCGTTGAGCTGATTGAAGACGAGGAATATGAAAATGATATGAATCGTGAATACAGTCCTTATTCCGACCGAGAAAATGACAATGATTATTATGATGAAAAAACAGAAGAACAGGACGGCGAACAGTTATATTTTGCCGAAAACGAATCCGTTGACGAAGAAAACACGGAAGGTGAACCGAAAAAGACTGCATGGGACAAGTATCTGAGAGGAAGAGAATGGCTTGAAGAATATATGTCCGAAAGCAAGGCAACGGAAAGATGGGTAAAATGGCTGAACAGCATTGCGGAAGGTGAGGATTACGAGGATATGTTTGATATGAATTATTTAAATCAAGGAGGAAATAGCTGAGCGTATGAAAAGAAATACGTATAACATGCCGGATAAGATACCGGTGCTTCATATCATTACCGCCGCTCCGCAAAATGAACGCGGAATAATGGAACTGATAGATAAAACCGATATCGGTACCCATTATTTTTTGTTTGACAACACGGAATTTATTTATACAGTCTGGCCCGAGTGGAACAAATACAAAAACAGGGCGCTTGTGCTTCCGAGCAAGTCTAAGCTTTCCAGGTACCGATATATTAAGGAAGCAATTCAAAGAAGCGGAAAAGTAGTGCTTCACGGAATGTATTTTTCGCGAATGATATATTATTTTATGTTTCACTGGAATTTAAACTTTCTGAAAAAGTTCACGTGGATTGAATGGGGAGCGGATCTTTATGAATGGGAACGGCAGGAAACAACTTTATTAAATAAAAAGCTGAATTCCTACGGCAGAGAAATACGCAGCCGTATTCCTCAGATTATCATGACTTTTCCGGTAGACGAAATAACGGTGCGAAAAAAATGCAGTGAAACCGCCGAGACGGTTTTGCTGCCGCTTCCGTCAATAAAGCCAATGCTGCCTCGCATTGATGAAGCATATACCGAAAAGAAAACCGACACGCTGCGCATACAGATAGCGCATAATGCTTTACTGACAAATAACCAGATACGGATTTTAAGCAGAATTTCAAAATTCAGCAGCGAAAATGTTCAGGTTATCGTTCCGGTAGCCTATAACATCGGAGACGTTTCCAATACCATTGATAAAAAAGCATATAAAAACGCCGTCATAAAAATGGCTGATTATTATTTTGGGAAAAAGGCCGTCCCGTTTAGGAATATGATAGCTTTGGACCACTATATGAAATATTTGTGGACAGTCGACATAATTATTTTTGACATGTACCGTCCGTGCGGAATAAATAATCTGCTTTTCATGATCTATATGGGTAAAAAAATATTTCTTCCCTCCGATTCGGATTACTACAGGTATTTGACGGAGCACGGAATAAAAGTTTATGATACTAACAGCATACCCGACATGAGCTTTGAGGAATTCTCTTCTCCCGCGGAAAAAAGCGATTTGTCAATGATATACGATTTCTTTGATTATGATAAGAATATAGAGAAATGGAAGCAAATTCTTACATCGTGGGAACATTTTTCGGAATATGCAAATAATACTAATAACCATTTAAAAAATAGATAAACTATTTTTTAAATGCCATG
>CANDLP010000356.1 GCA_947385505.1 uncultured Clostridia bacterium | reverse complement strand
GTATTCCTCCGCTTTTTTCCTTGAAACCGCCGCGCATTCAGCGAAATTGTACAAAATTGCTTTGTTTTCAGATACGCCCTGTACGGAATGGAGCGGGAAATGAATAAAGATGTTCGTATAAAAATAAAGACCATACAGTCCGCCGACGAAAATGAAGGGGACGTGACCGAGCTTTTTACCTTCGGAAAGCTTTCAAAACTAAAAAACGAAGACGGATACCGGATAGTTTATGACGAAACCGAGGTAATGGGGTTTGAAGGCTGCCGCGTCGCTTTGGATGTAACCGACAGCTTTGTAAAAATGTCAAGAACGGGAAAAGCCAATTCCACATTATTTATCGAAAAAGGAAAAAAACATCACGGTCATTACGGTACCCCCTACGGTGATTTTATGATAGGCATAAACACCGACGAGCTGAAAAACGAAATCGACGACAGGGGCGGAGATCTGTATATGAAGTATACCATAGATATAAATTCGGATTTTTTGTCGGAAAACGAAATATTTGTAAATGTCGAGGAATGTAACGGCAAAGCATAAAATATAAATTATAAGGAGACAGCTTAAACAATGATAAACACCATAGCCAACGCAAAAAACGACGTAAAGGAAATTGTGCTTAACGCATTGGGCAGACTTGTGGCAGAAGGAAAGCTCCCCGCCGAGCCGCTGCCCGCTTTCGCGGTAGAGATCCCCAACGACAAATCCCACGGCGATTTTTCCTGCAACGCCGCTCTTGTATCCGCCAAAACGCTTAAGCAAAATCCCCGCAATATCGCTTCTCTGATTGTGGATAACGCGGTGCTCGAAGGTACCGTTTTTGAAAAGATCGAGCTGGCGGGCCCCGGATTTCTTAATTTTTTTGTGAGCAAGGATTGGTTTTCCGGAACGGTAAACGCCGTGCTTACCGAAAAAGAGGATTACGGAAAAACCGAAGACGGCAAAGGAAAAAAAATACTTGTGGAATTTGTTTCCGCCAACCCTACCGGTCCTATGCATATAGGAAACGCAAGAGGAGGCGCTTTGGGGGACTGTCTCGCTTCTCTTCTTCAATATGCGGGATATTATGTTGAACGGGAGTTTTATATAAACGACGCGGGAAACCAGATAAACAAATTTGCTTTAAGCCTTGACATACGCTATCGTCAGCATTTCGGAGATACAATAGAGATGCCCGAAGATTCATATCACGGTCAGGATATTATCGACCACGCGGAAAATTTCGCAAAGAAATACGGTGACAAATACGTAAACGCAAGCGAAGAAGAACGAAGACAGGCGCTTGTGGACTATGCCCTTCCCATAAACATAAAAGGCCTTGAAGAGGACTTGCTAAAGTACAGAATAAAATATGACACTTGGTTTAAAGAAAGCACTCTTCACAACGACGGCTCGGTAACGGAAGTAATAGAGCTGCTTAAAGAAAAAGGCTATACCTATGAACAGGACGGCGCTTTGTGGTTCAGATCCTCGGAGCTTGGAGACGACAAGGACAGGGTACTTATAAGAGCCAACGGAGTTCCCACATATTCGGTGCCCGATATAGCGTATCATTACAATAAACTTGTCAAAAGAGGCTTTGATACTGCAATAGATGTTTTAGGCGCCGATCATCACGGCTATGTCCCCAGAATGAGGGCGGCTCTCACCGCATTGGGTGTGGACGCATCGCGTCTTGACGTGGTAATTATGCAGATGGTAAGACTTGTGAGAAACGGCGAAACGGTAAAGCTTTCCAAAAGATCGGGCAAAGCTATTACCCTTTCGACGCTCCTTGACGAAATACCGATGGACGCGGCAAGATTCTTTTTTAACCTTCGCGACCCGAACACCCACTTTGAATTTGACCTTGACCTCGCCATAGAGGAAAGCTCAAACAATCCCGTTTACTATGTCCAATATGCTCACGCCAGAATTTGCCGCATATTGGAAAAACAGAGAGAGGAAGGGAACGAGTGTAAATTCCTTCCCGAAAGGGAATTGGTTTACAGTGAAAAGGCGGAAATAGAGCTTATAAGACACTTGGCCGCTCTCCCCGAAGTTATAAGCGAAGGAGCTAAAACCTACAATCCCTCGGTTATTACAAGATATCTTGTGGAGCTTGCGCAGCATTTCCATAAATTTTACGACGCGTGTCCCATAAAAGGAGCGGAAGAAAAAGTATTGCAGTCAAGACTTTCTTTGTGCACCGCCGCAAAGATCGTTATTAAGAATCTTCTCGATCTGCTTAAAGTGGACGCTCCTGAAAAAATGTGAGAAATATACGAAAGGATCATTTAAATGAATACAGACGACGGTCATAACCGATGTTACATTTATGCCCCTTCGGAAAACCTGTTTCCGGAACTTTTTAACTCAGCGGAAAATAAAATTTGTACGGAAGTTTTGGAAAATAAGGTATATTTTGACATAAAAACGGGCAATATTGATAATGCGGATATTTTTGGACTGCCCACCGAAAAACTGAACAGTTTCATACTTTCCCGGTCAAAAACGGATATCGGCGCTTTAAACTGCGGTGAAATCAACATAAAGATCGCCGAAGCCGTAAAAAATTCGGCGGAGGCAAAGGGGAAAAAAATTGCCGGAGTAATAGGAGCCAGCGGTATTTTTATTGACCCGTTTTCCGAAATAAGCTTTACCGAACTTATTTCGGCTTATGACGAACAGGTTCGCGCCTTGGAAAATTATGTGGATTTATATATTATAAACGATATATATTCAATGTCGGATATGCGTGCCGCTCTCCTTTCCTGCAAAAAGACGGAAAAACCGGTTTTCGTGATGATTTCTCCTACCCAAGAGGATCAGGATTCGGCGGGAGGAATCTCCGCTTTGGGCGGATTGGTAACGGCTCAGGAAATGGGAGCCGACGCCGTCGGAATATATTGCAGTGAACCGGAAAAGTATAAGGAAGCGGTAAAGGAACTGTTACCATATGCAAAAATACCGCTGATTGCAGATTTGAGAAAAGAAAGCGCCGAAGCCTCGGAAATTTTCTTGTCAAAAAATGTGAAATACTTTATAACCGACGACAGCAATCTAAGACATATGGAAAAAAAATCCTACG
>CANDLP010000355.1 GCA_947385505.1 uncultured Clostridia bacterium | reverse complement strand
GCGGCATAGCATTTAAAAAATAGTTTATCTATTTTTTAAATGGTTATTAGTATTATATATAGCAAACTACAAAAATATTTGGCGTTTGCTGTTTGCCGGTCCGCATGGAGTGAGCGAAGCGAACGGATATGCGAGGCAATTTAAATAAGTTTTATAGTCAAGATCAAAATATTTTTGACCTTGACTATAAACCCGTATAACAAGAAAGGAAAAAACATCATGGAAAATTTCGTTATTTCATCGGCTCTCAGCAAAAAACCGTGCGCGGAAGCCTGCATAACAGGCAGCGATAAATATCCCCGTTTAAAAGGAAAGGTTATGTTTCACAAGGTGTGCGGCGGCGTATTGGTTCACGCCGAAATAAACTGTCTGCCTCGAAAATGCGATTCCTGTGAAAATCCCTTTTACGGATTTCATATTCACTCGGGTATGGAGTGCAAAGGCAACAAGTCCGATCCCTTCGCCGACGCGGACGGTCATTATAACCCCGACAAATGCTCCCACCCCTGTCATGCGGGCGATATGCCGCCTCTTTTTAACGCGGACGGAAAAGCCGTTCTTGTATTTCTGACCGATAAATTCGATATTGAGGAAATATTGGGAAAAACAGTTATTATACACTCAATGGCAGATGATTTTACAACGCAGCCGTCGGGAAGCTCCGGAGAAAAAATCGCCTGCGGCGTAATAAAACCGATTTGCAGATAATGAAATATACTTATTTTTTCTCCTTTTTTCTCCAGAATAATTGGTGGGGCACGGTGGAAGGATCGTTTATAATATGGGAACAGTCGTTGACAAATACTTCGGCGGGGTTTAAATCGTCATCAAAAGTATAACAGCATATTCCCGTATTGTCCACCCATTCACATTCGCCTATTTCCTCTAAAGAAAGACCTCTTAAATAACAGCATAAATTTCTTATGGCGCAGCCGTGGGAAACTATAAGCACCGTTTTGCCTTTATTTTCCTTCACTGCTTTCATTGCTCCCGCCTTAACCCGCTCATATACTTCGGTCATGGCTTCTCCGCTTTCCGTGGCAAATTTTGAAAAATCGTTTTTCCACTTATTGTATGTATCAGGGAACAAAACGGGAAGCTTATCCCATTCCACTCCTTCAAACTCCCCGCCGTTGATCTCGGAAAAAGCGGGATCGGTAATTATTTCAAGACCGTGATATTTATTAGCCGCCTGCGCCGTTTTCATGGCGCGGATAAGCGGGGAGGAATATATAATGTCAAAGGGCAGTTCCCTGCACCTTTCCGACAGCTTATCAAGCTGTAACCGCCCTTTTTTCGTTATATCCTCGTCAATCCTGCCCTGAAACACGTTTTGGATATTTCCCAGCGCCTCACAGTGGCGTATAAGATAAAGTGTTGTCACTTACGATAGCCCTCCCGAATATTTTTATTTGTGTGCATCTTCGTTATTGTTCATCTTAAAGAAATGTTTGAAAGAACCCGTTTTTTGGGTTCTTTCAAACTTTATAATTGTTATATAATCACAAATACCGTCACCAAGGCTGAACCGTCCCGACTATTTCATTAAGAGAATTTAAGTTATTTTCCTCCATATATTTTTCCAGCCCGTTTATTATCTTGATCGGAGCGTAAGGATCGGTAAATATCGCGGTGCCTACCTGTACCGCTTTGGCTCCCGCCATCATCATTTCGACAGCGTCCTCAGCCGTGGTTATTCCGCCTAAGCCCACTACGTCGATACCTACGGCGTTGGCTACCTGCCACACCATTCTTACCGCCACGGGGAAAACGGCGGGACCCGAAAAGCCGCCCACATTGTTTTTAAGAATAGGTCTTCTTGTTTTTATATCTATTCTCATACCAAGCAAAGTATTTATAAGGGAAAGACAGTCCGCCCCCTCTGATTCCGCCGCCTTTGCTATTTCAACTATATTGGTGACATTGGGGGTAAGCTTTACCATTAAGGGCTTTTTGGTAACGGCGCGGACGGTTTTTGTCACTGCCGCCGCTCCGTCGCAGGTAATGCCCCAGCTGGCTCCGCCCTGTTTTACGTTGGGGCAGGAGATGTTTAATTCTATCATATCAACGTCGGTACTGTCAAGCTTTTCCGCTACCGCCTTGTAATCGTCAAGGGTTGCTCCCGCTATATTGGCTATAATGACATTGCCGTCTTTTTTAGCCTTGGGCAGGTGTTCCGAAATAAAAACGTCCACTCCGGGATTTTGCAGCCCCACCGAGTTTAACATTCCCGCAGGGGTTTCGGCAATACGCGGGGCCGGATTGCCGTCTTTGGGATTTATGGTAGTTCCCTTGCATGAAATGCCGCCCAGTACGTTCAAGGGATAAAGATCGGTGTAATCCTGCCCGAAACCGTATACGCCCGACGCGGCAATAACAGGGTTGGGGAATTTTACTCCCGCTACCGTTACGGACAAGTCTTTTTTGCTCTTTTCACTCATAATACTACCTCCTCCGCCTTAAATACGGGACCGTCTTTGCATACCCTTAAAACAAGATCCTTTCCGTCCCGTCTGATATTGCAGGCGCAGCCTACGCAGGCGCCTACGCCGCAAGCCATTCTCTGCTCCAACGACAGCTCGCAGGGAATATTGTATTTCTCGGCAGTCGCCTTTACTGCCTTAAGCATAGGAGTTGGACCGCAGGCGTAAATCATTGCGGTATTTCCCTTTTCAAGTTCCTTTTCAAGGGGATTTGTCACCAAACCGCTTTCGCCGCAGCTTCCGTCGTCGGTGCATACGGTAACCTCAGCACCGATACGTTTCAGGTCGTTCTCCAAAATAACTCTGTCCTTACTTCTGAATCCGATTATCGCTTTAACGTTTTTATATTGGGCGGATATACCTAACATAGGGGGAACTCCTATACCGCCGCCCACCGCAATGATGTTTTTATCCTCAGGCGCTTCCTTTACGGTAAAACCATTTCCGAGAGGGGCTATCATATCCATTTTGTCCCCCGGTTTTAATTGCGACAAAATATCGGTACCCGAACCTCTCACCTCAAAAACGATCCTCAGCGTTCCCTTTTCTTTGTTTATCTCGCAAATTGAGATAGGCCGAGATCGGAAGAGCGTCGTGTAGGGAAAGAGTGTGCACGGACGTGGGG
>CANDLP010000354.1 GCA_947385505.1 uncultured Clostridia bacterium | reverse complement strand
GCCCCCACCGCGCGCAGTCCTGCCGAGCCGAAATTGAATACCATCATGGCAGGCAATCCGATAAAGTATATTCTTAAATAAATAACCGCCAAAGGGAGCTGAGCTTCGGTAGCGTTCATGATCTCAAGCATCTGGGGCGCTAAAATTACCCCCACTACCGCTAAAACCGCTCCGCAGATAACCGACAGCAGCATAGAGGTATGCACCGCGTCATGAATCCCTTTGTCCGATCCGGAGCCCCGTGTGCGGGCTACCACTACGTTTACGCCTACGGAAAGACCGACGAAAACGTTGGTGAAAAGGTTTATAAGAGAAGAAGTGGAGCCTACCGCACCCATGGAGTTATCACCCGCGAAGCGTCCCACAACAATTATATCCGCCGCGTTGAAAAGAAGCTGGAGCAATCCGGAAGCCATAAGCGGAAGAGAAAACAGCAGCATTTTCTTAAGCACCGATCCGCTGCACATATCTATCTGATACTGTTTTGCCAAAACTCTTTCTCCCTTCGTCATTCGTTTTATATTTTTTGTTGGCATTTTATACAAGTTTTTCCGTTTTAAAAGGCCATGCGTAAAGCACAGCCTTATTGATCCCTTTTTGAAGTACGGGATTAGTGTTTCGGGTCAAACATGCCCTGATTTTTTTCAATTCCTCTCGAAAAATGTCTTTTTGAGTCGTATTTATAATAACACTTTTGACGGCGTTTGTCAATTTACAATCGCTTGTATGGGTTTGTTGGTTTTTAACAAAATTTCTCTTTAATTTCCGTTTTCTCTTGACATTTTGCCAAACATACTATATAATATAATTGCTATTTTATATCTTTTTTCCGATAATTCGCCTGTTCTTATACTGATTGTTCATCAATCTATAGACAATAAATTGATGAACAATTATTCCCAAAACACTATTTGTAAATTATTCCATATGCTTAATTTGTCTGTAATATGATTTGCAAATAGTATTATCCCGCATCGGAAAACGGATAATTTTCACCAATGAATCGAGGAAGGAAACGGCTGATTTATGGAAAACAGGAAGAATACGCTCTTAATAACCGACGATTCGTCTTATAATATAGAGCTGCTCACAGAAATATTTCAGGAGCAATACCGCATTTTCACGGCTAAAAACGGACAGGAGGCATTGGACGTAATGCGCGCCAATGCCGGAGAGATTGACGCCGTTCTGCTGGATATAATTATGCCAGTAAAGGACGGCTACCAGGTGCTCATGGATATGAATATGGACGAGAACCTTAAGTATCTGCCCGTAATAGTGATTACCGCCGATGACGATATCGAGTCCGAGCACAAAGCTTTTGACTACGGCGCCTATGATTTTATCACAAGGCCGTTTAATATCAAAACTCTTAAACAAAGAGTCGACAGTATGTTCCGCCAGCTGGACATTGAAAAAATGCGCATAGAAAACGACAGGCTCCTTAAAGAGACACAAACGGACAAGCGTATGTCGGCTCTTGTAAATAACCTTCCCGGAGGCGTCGCAATAATCGAAACCGACGGAAAAACGGCGGAATGTACATATTTTAACAGTGCGGTTCCTAAGCTTTTCCATATGACTAACGACGAATTTTCCGCGCAGTTTAAAATCAACGGCGAATCGGAAAAATACAGCGAATGGCTGTCTGATTTCGTAACCAAGTCCACAAGCGAAAGTAAACTGGACTGCTCTTTTTCCATAAAGGATAAAGAGGGGGAGAGCTGCTGGATACGCCTTATCGCTTCGGGTATTGATAAAAAAGGGGACAAAAAGGTATTATACTGCGTTTTCCTTGACATAAACGCCGAAAAACACCACGAAAAGAGAGCGAATGAAACCGAAGCCCGCCTGCGGGAAAACGATATAAACATCGAAAACGTCATCAGCAACGCGCCCGGCGGAATCGCCATGTGCGAAAAGGGCGACGACGGAAAGCTTCATGTTATATACAGAAGCAAGGGGCTTGCCGATATTTTCCGCTATCCCGATTTCGATACGTATGTAAACGATGTGGAAAAATCCGAGCTTAAAATGATCAGCGAGTTTGAATCCAACGATTTCAGGAACAAAATGAATCACGCTATCGGTTCGGGAAGTACAATAGAATACACCTTCCACTGCCGCGCCTACGATCAAAAACCCCTCTGGATACTTACGAGGGCGCAGTTTATAAAAAGCGAAACGGGAAAACTCAGATTATACTGCTTTATCTCCGATGTGACCAAGGAAAAGGAATATGAGATAGAGCTGCGCAACAACGCATATTACGACTCTCTTACGGGACTTTACAACCGAAGCGCTTTTATGCTTGGAGCTAAAGATCTTCTGAAGGAAAATCCCGACACCGACTATGTTATTTACCGAATAAATATCGGAAGCTTTAAGGTAATAAATGACATTATGGGACGCGAGATAGGCGACAAGGTTCTGGTTTCCGTTGCCACCGCCCTTAACCGACTGATATTCAACAAGGGGCTTTTCTCAAGGTTTTTTGCCGACAACTTCACCGTTATGGTGCCCTGCGGAACCGTTTCCCCCGAAGAAATAATAAAAGAAATAAAGCAAGAGGTAGAGGACAGCTGTCTTGTAAGTCAGGACGTGCATTATTACATAGGCGTTTACAAGATCAGCGAACGCAGCGCTACCATAGAAGATCTTTGCGACCGCGCCGCCATCGCCTGCCACTCAGTATCGGGCAATTTCCAGACTCACGTAGCCTATTACGACGAGAAGATGCGCGATGAGATGCTGGAAGAACAGGAAATACGCGACGAGACTCACAGAGCCATTGTCAACGGGGAATTCTGTATTTACTATCAGCCGATTTACGGAGTAAAGGCCAAAAAATTTGTCAGCGCCGAAGCCTTGGTGCGCTGGATACACCCTACAAAGGGCATTATTTCACCGGGAAAGTTCATTCCGATTTTTGAACGCAACGGTTTTATAGCGGAGCTTGATCTGTATGTATTGGAGCAGGTTTGCAAGTATCAGCAGAAACGCAGAAATTTAGGGCTTGAACCCTTCCCCATATCGGTGAATATCTCCCGCCGAAGCCTGTATAATCCCAACCTTTACGAAATAATCAGCCGCCTTGCGGACAATTACGGCGTG
>CANDLP010000353.1 GCA_947385505.1 uncultured Clostridia bacterium | reverse complement strand
ATCGTTTGCAACATCATAAGTTAAAGAATAACCGAATTTTCTTATATATTCAGCTTGAAGCTTTTTGGTGTAATCAACAGTGCCGGTATTGCCGTTTTCAAAGCCTTCGGGAGTATCGCCCTCTTCGGGAAGTCCCCACCACTCGTTGCTTGGCCAGTTGTACTTTGCAAACATTGTTACAGCGGGAACTTTATTGCCAAACTCGTCCTGTGATTCTTCTTTATAAACAGGTGAATCTGACTGGCTTCCGATAGTGCCGCCGTTAGCGGAATAAATAAAACTTCCTCCGAATCCGTCGATTGCGGGATCGTAAAGATCAAGGTCAATAGCAAGATCTTCATCAGCGCCTCTGACAACCTCCATATATGTGGTAAAGGAAGCTATCTGTGTAACATCAATGCCGTAATCCGTTGGGGGTTTGCCTTCCTCCTGATTGCCTACATTATAAAGCTGAATGAGCCAGTTAGCATCGATAGTCAAACCGGGAGCGGGCTGCTCTTCGGCACACTTACCGATAACATTTCCGTCAGCGTCAACAACAGTGATATTGTCATCACTCAATGTACCTATAACATTTTCTCCGTCAAGAAGCTGTCTTTTTTTAGCATCTAAAGTACCGAGCACATTTCCGTTTTCGTCGGTAACTTCTGCATTAGGTACATAAATTGCAGCGCTCGACGATACCGCTAATGCGCTTACGGTCAGTACCGACGCAATAGCAGCCGCTAAAACTTTTTTAAGTTTCATTTCTTTTCCTCCATAAAATTTTTTAAGTACCAAAAACACACTGTTAGCATTTTTAGCTAACTTATGAGTTAATTATAACTTAAAGAAAATGTAAATTCAATAGATAATTTCAACAATACTTTTTTTAGAATATTGTAGATATCTTACATTTTTTAAAGGTTAGTTTAGCTAAATTAACTTATTTTTTGGATGTTAAAAACATCCCTGCACGTAGATTTGAGTATTTTCCGTCGCGAAGCGATACAGCCATTTTATGGAAAACGCAAAGATACAATAAAGTTAACACGTGAGGAACGCAAGCTTGCACAATCATCATCTTATCAGTTTTCACTTGTTATATATAAAAAAAGGGGCTGTAAAAAAACACCCCCGCAAAAAATACTGCAACCGCCCTCAAAAGGGTTGGATTGCGGTATTTTTTGTAATATAATTTTAGTTGAGATGAAAAATCAATCACAAAACAATTATACACTATATCAACTTAAATTACCAGTAGATTTGGAAAGAATAATAGAAATTTCTGATCCGATAATATGGTTTTATAGAAAAAGTTAATCACCGTTGTTCTTCATTGCGTTGATCATCTGCATAACTGCCTGCTTTTGCTTTGGTGTAAGATTGCTCCACCCGTCAAAAATCTGTTTTAGATCGGGAGTAAGTTCAACCATATTTCTGTCCGCGAAAAATTGTGACGGAGTTATCCCAAAGCCTTTGCAAATTAACTCGAAAGTCGGGATTGACGGTATGGTGTTCCGCTTAAAGATGTTCGTAACCGTGGACTCTGACAGACCGCTGTTTTTGGACAACTTGTAATATGTCCAACCGCGTTCGTCTAAAATTTTTTTTAATCATTCATAGGTGTCCATTCCTGTCATCACCTTTAATATCATTTTACCGTTATGTTGAATATTATTATACACTAAAAATCATTTATTCTCCGCTTTCCATAACCTGCTTTATAGGACATTTTCTTATTTTTCCTCCACAGTATCTCATCATAATTTCATACAGGAAAGCAAAGGAAATAAGGCAAATAACAAAAGCCTTTACATCAAAGCCGTACTCCGGCATATTACCAACTTCCGAGAACTCCCTGAATACAACTTCAACCATTACTTTAAGCAGTATATATTGATATACGGTTCCTATTGCGAAACCTATATAAGCTATCGGGCGGTACCCGCTGAAAATTGCACTTTCACATTGTTTTACACTGTACCCTTCCACTTTCAGCATGGCGATAGTTTTTCCGTTGGCGCTTATTACTGTGGAAATTCCCAAAAACAGTGTGGTGAAGGATAAAACTATCCCTATCATAAATATCATTATCGCAAACAGTTCACTCGCCAACTCGTCCATACTGAAAGACATCTGCATCATTGCGGAGAAGCAGAACGAGGCGAAAGCAATAAGAAATACAAGTGTTTTTTTGCTTTTTAAAGTAGCTTTTCTAAGCTCGGACAGAAAAGAAAGCTCCTTTCCTGATTTTGTGTTCTTATGGGTAAATTTTTTGATCTTAATATCCGGTATTTCCTTAAGCAGCTTTATAACCGGTCTTTTCAGCTTTGCCACAGTCAATATTACCGACAAAAAACCAAACATTACTGAAGGAACCACTACCAACAGCAAGAATAAAATCAGATTTATGTGTACGTTTATTTCCGGGAGAATACTGTCTTCGTTCTGTTTTTCATAAAACGCGGGCATAAGAAGGAACGAGGATAAATATCCCGGAAGCGCTCCCATAAAAACGCTAAGCCCAAAAATCCAAAAGTTTTTAGCAATTTTCATATTTGAGTATCCTAATGCTTTTAAAATACCCAATTCCTTTGAATGAGAATTTATGTACTGTTTTATGTAAAAAATCAGCATAACCACCGAGGTTATAAGCAGACAGCCGCCGCTCAGCGAAGATACAACTTTTCCGGTAGATGTGAGGGCATCGTAAAATATTGTCTGATATTCCGCAGTCAGTTCGCTTTCTATACGCATTACGTCTATATTGAAATTTAGAAACAAATTGCAGACAAACACCGCGCAAAAGCACATTATTGTAATTCCCACAAGTTTAACGGCATTTTTTAAACCTATCACCATTTTTATAAACCGCCTTTCCCGTTAATGTATACTTATTCAAATAAATAGGTACAATCAGCCTGAAATTTATATTTCTATCAAGCTTTATATCAATCCCTTTTTTGACCTGACGTAATACCCACAGGTCAAAAAAGGATTGCACTCAAAGCACTAATCCCACGGTATAAAAAGGAATTATAGCAATCCAACAAAAGTATAACCACTTGACAAAGGTGGTATAATAAAAGTAGGAGCCAACTATAAAAAAGTCAATAGAAAAATGAAAAAAAGTTAGAAAAAATT
>CANDLP010000352.1 GCA_947385505.1 uncultured Clostridia bacterium | reverse complement strand
GATGACGCTCCGTGACTGGAGTTCAGACGTGTGCTCTTCCGATCTATAAAAGCGTCCAGTTTATATAAAGTAAGACCTATTCTGTGGTCTGTAACACGGCTTTGAGGGTAATTATAAGTGCGTATTCTTTCGGAACGGTCGCCTGTTCCCACCTGTATGCGCCGCTCGGCGGCTATTTTGTCGGTCTGTTCGTTGAGCTTGGCTTCATACAGCTTGGAATAAAGCATTTTCATTGCTTTTTCCTTGTTTTTTATCTGGCTGCGTTCTTCCTGACACTCTACGATCGTCCCTGTCGGGTGGTGTATTATGCGTATTGCGGATTCCGTCTTGTTTATGTGCTGACCGCCCGCGCCGCTGGAACGAAAAGTCTGTATTTCAATATCGGCGGGGTTTATCTCAACGTCTACTTCCTCCATTTCGGGAAGCACCGCAACGGTTATTGTTGAAGTATGAATACGTCCCTGCGCTTCGGTTTCGGGAACGCGCTGTACTCTGTGAACTCCGCTTTCGTATTTCATTTTTGCGTAAGCGCCTTCCCCTTCAACAGAAAAGCTTATTTCCTTATATCCGCCCAATTCGGTCGGGTTGGCGCTTATTACTTCCGTTTTCCAGTTTCTTGTCTGGGCGTAAAGAGAGTACATTCTGAAAAGAGAGTTGGCAAACAAAGCCGCTTCGTCTCCTCCCGCTCCTCCTCTTATTTCCACAATAACGTTTCGGTCGTCGTCCGGATCTTTGGGCAGAAGCAGAATTTTCAGATCCTCTTCAAAGGTTTCCACGTCTTCGCGGGCGGTATTGAGCTGCTGCTGTGCCATTTCTTTAAATTCCTTATCAACACCGCTTTCGTTCAATATTCCCTCCGCTTCTTCAAATTCCTCCTTAGCCTTTTTATACTGACGGAATTTGTCTACTATCGGAGTAAGCTGCTTGTGTTCCTTCATAAGAGCCTTATATCGGCTCTGATCGTTTATGATTTGCGGATCGCTTAAGCTACCGTTTATTTCTTCAAGGCGTTTTTCGGCGTTGTTCAATTTATCAAGCATTTTTTATCTTTCCTTTGTAATAATTTTTTTGATTTTTTTCTCACACTTGCTTCTCGGCACCATAAAATCGTGCCCGCATTTCTCGCATTTCAGCCTGAAATCCGCGCCCACGCGCATAACGATCATACGGTTTCCGCCGCAGGGGTGAGGCTTTTTCATTTCAAGAATATCGCCGATGTTTACATTCATATTATCCTCGCTGTTTCATAAAATTTAAATAACGGTGAAAAAATAATTTGTTTCTTTATAAATTTATTGTTTTCTCATTTTAGGAACAAGACTTGAAGGTTTGGCAACAAAAAACAAATACACACCGCAAATCAATTTTGCTGCTGCATCAACGATACATATAACCGTTACCGGCACATCCGTAATATATCCCACCGTTGCTATAACCGCGCAAACTGCTCCAAGCACAACCATACTCCAGCCATGTATATAAAACCATAAGAAAAAATGCAACGCCGTCGCCAGTAAAACGCCAAGCCAAATTTGTCTCCAATGCCATCCGGGGATAAACGGTCCCGCAATACAGAACATAAGAACAAATAACGCCGCTATTGAAAAATAAATCATCTTTATTTGCTTTTTTGAAATGCTTCCCTGTGAAAGCTTTTCTCTTACCTTTTTATTAACATTAACACAAAAAAAGCTTACGTAATAGCCTATCAGAAAAACAAACGGATTTACCTGAAATTTACCGCCGAAAATAACCGCCGTTATCAGCACGATTCCTATAAGTATCAGCCATAGACCGCATTGCTTTTTATGATTGAATTCAAGCGCCTCTTTCATTGTTTCCTCCCCATTGAATTTTATAAATCCGAAAATATTATACCACACATTTCCAAAAAAAGCAACAAAAGGAATAATAAAGACTGGCTTTTCATAAACTTAACAAAAAGCAAAAAGTGTGTGGCTCTTCCCATTTGCCCTCACATAGGAAGGAATGATCATAAAAATGTCAGAATTTTATCCGGAGGGAGAACTTATAAATACCGAGGAAAACCGCCGTCTTACCGCCGACGAACAAAGACTTCGGGAATGTATCTTAAGCGGAAAAATACTTGAAGCGCCTTGCGTGGTATGCGACAGCAGACATAATCTTATTGTCGATCTCGGCTTCATAAAGGGGATAATCCCGCGCACAGAGGGAGCCATAGGAATTGACGACGGCAGCACAAAGGATATTGCTCTTATATCAAGAGTAAATAAAGCGGTATGTTTTAAGATAACCGCCGTGGTCAACAACGAATACGGAGGAAAAACCGCTATTTTAAGCCGCAAAATGGCGCAGCGGGAATGTATAAAAAATTATATATCCAAATTAACTCCGGGGGATATAATAAACGCAAAGGTGACACATCTGGAACAGTTCGGCTGTTTTGTGGACATAGGCTGTGGTATACCCTCGCTTATACCGATAGACGCCGTTTCCGTTTCAAGGATAAATCATCCGTCAAACCGTATGTCTGTGGGACAAAACATAAAAGCCATAGTAAAAAGCATCGACGGTCATAAAGTAACCCTTTCCCACAAAGAGCTTTTGGGCACATGGGCGGAAAACGCGGCGCTATTTAAAACCGGAGAAACGGTGACAGGGTATATCAGAAGCATAGAAAATTACGGCATATTCGTAGAGCTTACCCCAAACCTTGCGGGACTGGCTGAGCTTAAAGACGGAGTACATATAAACCAGCACGCAAGCGTTTTTATTAAAGCGATTATTCCCGAAAAAATGAAGGTCAAGCTTATTATAGTGGACGCATTCGACAGCGGCTGCTCTCTTATCAGAGAAACCAAAGACAGCCGCAGGTTCAAATACTTCATTGACAGCGGCCGTCTGGACAGCTGGGTCTATTCTACCCCCGAATCTGATAAGATAATCAAGACGGTTTTTTAGCCGCCGCTTTGATTTTCTCCCTATACTCCTTAGCGGCCTGTTCCAATTTGTTATCTCCGAATTTATAGTACACTCTGTCTTTCAGCTCATCGGGAAGATACTGCTGCTCCACATAGTGGTTGGGAAACAAATGGGGGTAAAGATAATTTTGTCCCTTGACCGTAGCGCCTTCTCCGTCGTAATG
>CANDLP010000351.1 GCA_947385505.1 uncultured Clostridia bacterium | reverse complement strand
TATACCGTACTTCTCCGCGTCGGTTACAGAGTATTCCACCATACCCAAGTTAACGGAAGAAAAATCCTCATCCCCGGACACTCCCAAAGAAGAAAGATCAACATTTTCTATTCCGGTTTCGCTCATATCAAGCCTTGACAAGTCAATGCTTATTTTACCGATGCCGCTTTGCTCGTTTATTATCTCCGACAGGAGCCTTCCGTTGACTTTGGCCTTTCCTATATCAACGCTTTTAAGCTCGCCGAGAAGACCGCCGCCTACCAGATCGTCAATCTTGCCGCTGACCTCTTCGGTTATGGCGTCGGAAACAATATTGTCATAAATCGCTTCGGCAATGCCGCCGCTGGTAAAAAGCGCAATGCAAAAGGCAATTACCAAAGCTAATAAATTAAGCACAACGGAAATAAACCCCTTCCTTATTCCCATAAATATAAAACCTAAAAATATTGCCGCTGCCGCAACGTCAAAGATCCAAAAAAACTGTGTTCCCATTAAATTTTTTCCTTTCTTCCCAAGAGTGCGTTTTATAAAAATGTACTATTACACCGCTAAATATCTTCTTTATCCACCGAATCATAACCCAGCAGCAAAACCGATCCGCCTATTTTTATAAAGGATACGTAATCCTCCTTAAGCGCTTTTTCCGCAATTATCTCGGCTTGTGAATTATAACCGCAAAGCTTGCCGGATTCCACAATATACATATTTTCCCCTTCCGCTATAACGCGGTTTATATTGGGCGATACCGTTTTTGCCGCTATACTGTTCATATCGTTGTCCAAAATCGTGAGCACCTTTTTGTTTGTGGCGGCGTCAAGACATATAATTCCGATTCGGGAGGAAGAAAAGTCACAGCACATTACCGTTCCCTGAAATTCCCTTTCACCCGACGCTTCTCCGCTGTTTTCACTCAGTGAAACCGCGTAATTATCGTATATTATACTGACCTTTCCGCTTCCGACGTTCATTTTAACGGGAAGCGAAGGGCGCGAAAGCTTATAGCTCCATAACGCATCTCCTTCGGTAGTAATATCGTATTTGTAAACGGCGGAATATATGTCGCCGTTTTCAACGCCTATAACGCTGACGTAAATATACCTTTCATCCCCCGAAAACTCGACGTTCATAACATTTTCATCCAAAAATTTACGGGTGTATTGCCATTCGCCGTTTCCGTCATAAACATATATTATATTTGAATATCTGTCCGAATTTGTAACTATGGCGGCTGTTTCATTTGAACTTAAAGAAGCAAAGATTATTTTTTCCTCCACTTCGGCATTGTAAATAACGCTTGACCGGCTGTACAGAGAAAAATTACCGTAATCCTTGTCGTACAAAAGAATCCTCTTTGCGTTTGAACAGCGGTTCGGATTGGAATAACCGTGCCTTAAGGCATAGTGCTGTCCGCCGTTTATCCCAAAGGTATACAGATATGTATCTGTAAGAAGAAGAAAATTGTCCCCAAAGCTGTCAAATGAGTATGAAGCGCTTCCCGGAAGCTTTATGGGAAATCCCACGTCTTCGGAAGTCTTTGTCTCTATTCGTGAAGCTATACCGCGTAAAGGCTCGATTATTGAAGAAAAGTTTGCCGCAATGACCACTATGAAAATAAGCACCGCCGACGCAACAGCAAGCTTTTTGTAAAACTGCTTCTGCTTTCTTTTTTTTCGGTACGCGGTCAAATCGGAAGTCTTTGCGCCTGTGCTTTTTTTTTCAGCCATCGTCTGCTCCTTTCCGTAATAATCAGTAAAAGACCCTGTTCAGGTAAAGTCCGTAAGGCGGAAGGGTTTTACCCGCCATTTCCCGATCACCGCATATAAGCGCTTCCCTTATATCTGCGGCGCTACGTTTTCCTTCGCTTACATAAATAAGCGTTCCAACTATTATTCTCACCATATTATGAAGAAATCCTTCTCCGCTGACATAAAATTCCAAAAAGTTATTATTTTTTAAAATTTTTATTTCATTGACGGTTCTCACCGTAGTCTTAAGATGTTCCTTTGCCTCCGCTTTGCAAAATGCGGCAAAATCATGTGTACCAATAATCTCTTTGGCAGCCGAAAGCATTTTTTCCGTATCAGCGGAATATGGATAATGCAGTGCAAATCCTTCGGAAAAAACATTCCTTATCGGAGAAGCGTCCAATAAATAAAGATACTCTTTCCCTTTGGCGTCAAACCTTGCGTGGAAACTGTCGGGAACTTTTTCACATGCGAGCACCGCTATATCTCTCGGGAGTCGCCCGTTCATTGCGGATATCAGCCCTTTTTCATCTATACCGCTCAAAGTATCGTCATATACCGTATTAAACACAAATTTGCGGGCGTGTACTCCTGCGTCGGTTCTTGAGCAACCGTTTATTTTTGCTTTTTGATTCAAAAATACTGAAAGAACCGATTCAATCTTATCCTGAACGGTATTTCCGCCGGGCTGGCTCTGATATCCGTTATACGCCGTACCGTTATACGCTATCGTAAATTTCAGATTTTTCATTAAAACACCATATTGTCCACTATAACAAATCCCAACAATGTCAGCATAAGCAAGGCTATCATAAAGTCCATGGGTCTCGCTTTAAGCTGCCTCAGCTTTGTCCTTCCCTCTCCGCCTCTGTAACAGCGGCATTCCATTGCCATGGCAAGCTCGTTTGCGCGCTTAAAAGCGGAAACAAAAAGCGGAATCAGTATCGGCACCAAAGCCTTGGCGCGCTTCATAAGTCCTCCTGTGTCAAGATCGGCTCCTCTCGCCTTTTGAGCCGACATTATTTTATCTGTCTCTTCAATAAGCGTAGGAATAAATCTGAGCGCTATGGTCATCATCATCGCCAATTCGTGTACCGGAAGCTTTATTTTCTTAAGCGGGGACAAAAGCCGCTCTATCGCGTCGGTAAGAACTATCGGAGAAGTGGTGTAGGTCAGAAGGGACATACCTATTATGAGACACACAATGCGTACTATCATAAATACGGCGGTGGTTATCCCCTCCGAATATATTGTAAAGATCCACCAATCAACCAGCGGTTCCCCCTCGCCTTTCACAAAAAACAGGTTAAGTATTGCTGTGAACAAAATAATAGGCAGCAATGGTTTTAAACAGATCGGAAGAGCACACGTCTGAACTCCAGTCACGGA
>CANDLP010000350.1 GCA_947385505.1 uncultured Clostridia bacterium | reverse complement strand
AAAGCTCTTTTAGATATTTTCGGGAGCAATTATCCGCTGCGAACGTGTGACCGTCCGACATCTCCGAAAACAGCCGCTGAATCCTGCCGCTAAGGTCGTTTACCGTTATTTCGTCCAGACTTGAAAGCTCCGAGGCGGTTTGTTCGTATTTTTGGCTGAGACTGTCGGGCAGACCGTTTATCAAAGCGGGGTGACATTTTTGAAGATACTTTACCGCAAAATCCAGATCCTCCTTCGCCTGTGCTCCGCTTACGGTTTCGTTATAGGGGCGGGAGTAAAAATCCTCATTTGCACGAAACATCAAGCTGTTCCAATAGGGATTGCAGTAAGCGCCGAAAAGAGTGACCGCAACGGAAAAAACGCTGATTAAAGAAACTATTATTTTCCCCGCCTTTCTTCGCGAGGATTTTGACCATAGAACGCCTAACGCGCTGCCGATCAAAACGGAGAAAACAGCGGTTATCCATTCCGGAAGGCTTAAAAAAATTAAATTAAGGGGGATTAAAGCGATGGCAAATATATCGAGTAAAATACACAATATTATCCACGGAGCAAGCCGTGAAGATTTTTTTCCGAACATTTTCGTTTTTTTCATAACCGTTCCTTTCCTTTTAGCTTATACTATAGGCTGTCTGAAAAGCCGCAATTTGTACAACTTCTACTGACTGCGGACGCTTTCTGCCTCAAAAACGCCCGGAAGACTTTAGTATTCCTCCGCTTTTTTCCTTGAAACCGCCCGAAATTGTACATTATTGCTTTGTTTTCAGATACGCCCTGATTAAGAACCTGTCTTCACAAGATATTTGTAATGGGGAACCGTTAAGCACTTTTCAATAGACTTCCAATAGCTGTTATAAAGATTTTTCTCTGCCGCTCCGTAGTTTTCCTTCGTATCAAATTCCCGGTAAAGCATATATTTTACACTTTTGACAATACAGGTCAGTTTAAGAGGATGTCTCACCTCTTTAATTTGCTCCATATCTATGTGATGATCTCTTTTAACAAGCCGAAGCAGAAGCAGAAGCAGTCCGTTCTGTTTTTCCATAAAATTTTAACATATCTTACATGTAAAGTCAAGAATTCTATAAAATAAAAGCGTCCGATAAGGACGCTTTTAAATATTTTTATTATGTTGAATTACACGCCTGTCTGCAAGAAAACGTTTCCGAACTTTTCCCCGCAAACTATCGGACAAATCAGAACTTAGTTCCGCATTGCTTACAAAATGCCGCTTCAATTCCGTTTTCGGCGCCGCAGGCGCTGCAGAATTTATGAGTTACATTCGGCTTTTCCGAAGGAACAGGGTCTGCGACCGCGACCGCAGCAGGAGCGTTAACGGGAGAGGGCGCAGAAACGGGAGTTGGAGCAGGGGAAGCGGCAGCGGAAACTATCGGATCAAGTACAGGCTCGGAAGAAGCCGTAACGGGCTGCGCCGGCTGTGCATGCTGTGGAGATTGGGGGGACTGCGGCGCCTTAGGAGACTGAGGAGGCTGAACGGGAGTCTGCTGCATCGGCTGGCCGTACTGAGTCGGCTGCTGAGACTGACCGTAGTAGGGCTGCTGCGCGGAGGCCGGCTTCGGAGGCTGTACCGCCATAAAATAAGTCCAGACAATATAAGTGAGAAATCCGACCGCCGCCAGTTCAAGCAACGAGAAAAACATACCCAATACCGCACCGCCCAAAGCAGCGCCGAAAAAGTTATATTTTACCGTTTGAACGATGGAAACTATACTGTGTATGAAACAAACAAGACTGAACAAAGAAACCGTTGACATGGCAGCAGCAAGCGGCAAGAGCTTTTTCTTTGAAAGGGCGAAAAAGCCGAATATAACCGAAACGATCCCAAAGGGTATCCAAAATCTGCCCGCAGACATAAGCGCTATTGAAAGCAGCGCGCATACCCCCGTAGCTATGTAGGAAAAAACCTCAGCGTTTTTCTCAAAAAAAGCCAGAATGGGATCGGCCTTTAGCGCTGCCGAGACTTTATCCCCAAGAGCGTTTACCGCGTCCGTTTTTTGCTTTTTTATTTCCGCCGGATCAATACGCGGTTTCTGCGGCGGAACATAGGGGGGCGGCATTTGCTGATTGGGCTGTTGATATTGATTGTTCATTTTCGTAACCATTCCTTTCCTCTTGAGGAAGTGTTTGAAAGAAACTGTTTTTTCAAATTCTTTCAAACCTATTTCTTTCCGTAAACCATTGATTTTAGAGTATAAACATAATAAACATATTTACTGTTACCCTTTGGCTTAGCTTGCTTTAAATTTATACGCCTGAAACGCATATTTTAGTATAATTATACTATTTTCGTCTCATATTGTCAATAGTATTAGTAAATTTCACCTTTGTTTAAGTTAAATTTCTGAAAATATTTAAAAAGTACTTAACATTTCGACAAAAATGTGGTATACTAAAACAGAAAATACGCGGAAAAAGCATGTCTTTTTTCACAAAACCTATTGTTAACAGTACTTATAAGCAAAGAAGCTTGAAAAAGCCCAATAAAACAGCTTCTTTCAACCCCTTAACTTTTAGTGTCAAACCGACCGGACGCGGCATTATACCGATTTTGATGTATTAGCAATAATAGTCGGCGCGGCACAAAGGCGCCTTAAGAGGAAGGCAAGGTCATAAATATGAATAACGACAAAAAAGTAAAATACGTAAAAGTCGGCGATGAAAGCGATTCCGCCGCAAAGAAGAAAAAGAAAAAAATACGCCGTGAAGGATTTTTGGAAACCGAAAAAATTACACCCCTCCAAGTAATAGGAAAGAGCTTCGGTATAATAGGAACAACTATCGCCGCAATGTTTCTGGTAATAATAATCGCGGTCTGCATAATAATCACCGGACTTGCTCTTTATGTCACTCAGTTTGCGGAAACGGACTTTGACGTAAGCCTGGAGGACGCGGAGCTTAATTCTTCAACTTTCCTTTACGCCTATGATGCGGCGGGGAACGAGGTGGCGCTTAAACAGCTCAGCACCGACGAAAACC
This sequence comes from uncultured Clostridia bacterium, assembly GCA_947385505.1. GTDB lineage: Bacteria > Bacillota > Clostridia > Oscillospirales > Ruminococcaceae > Ruminiclostridium_E. The sequence goes on along the minus strand of CANDLP010000350.1, from coordinate 140 downwards.
GTGTGCTTATAAAGCTGAGCGATCTGCCCCAGCATGTTATAAACGCCTTTATTTCGGTAGAGGACGCGCGTTTTCTTGAGCACGACGGAGTTGACTGGAAAAGAACAGTGGCGGTTACGGTAAGAATGGTGGCCGAAGGC
>CANDLP010000349.1 GCA_947385505.1 uncultured Clostridia bacterium | reverse complement strand
TGCACCTATGAAACTATTGACGTTGAAACCGAGCCGCTTGTAGATATTGACGCTTCGGGAGTAAAAAATATCGATTTTACGGATTGTACCGCAGAGTATGTGGAATTTGACGGAATGCCCGTATATGTAAATGTTTTTGAGAGCATGTCCTCACGTAATACCGATTATTTGGTCAAGTGCCTTAAAGAAGCGGATCTGGAGCTGACGGATGATTATGACAATCTGGGCGCGGGCAGTGAAAGATTCAGAATTAAATTAAAAAGCGGAGACGTGATCTATATCGGTTACGAAGATTGTTTTAATCCCGATATAATAACAATCAACAATGCCAACTTTAAATGCGATGAGGATACTATAAAAAAAATAAAGGGGAAAATAAGGAATTACAGGATACAAACGAACGGGCTGTGGTATTATGAATAGTGTCAATATATTGCACATGTCTTTGCGTCAAATTTTGTGAAAACAGGTTCTAATCCCATAAAATGATATGAATAGAGAATAAAAAAACGATAAGAACATTACCTGCCTATACCGAGTTTTGTGAGTTTTGGGCAGGTAATGTTTTTATTTTTTAAATTTGTAAAGTTTTGGCCTTAATATAACCAAAATGTTGACAAACAATGGGAAAAAATGTATAATATTTATAATTGGGTTCTTAACCCATACCGCTAAGAAATAAGGTGAATATTATATGCCTATACAAGTTCAGTGTTGCGGGTTATTGCTGATGCTGATTCTGATGTTTTTGTACAAAAAACAGAAAACAATAAAGCTGAGAACCGAAAAAGCTTTTATGAAAGCGTTTGTAATGACTATAATAAGCGTTTTTGCCGATATACTCTCCTGCGTGGTTATAAGCTTTAAGGACAATCTTCCCGTGTTTTTGGTAAACACGGTCTGCAAATTATATCTGGTGACCCTGCTCGGACAGAGCTTTTTTGCCCTTCTTTATATATGCACCGATTTATACACGGACAAAGACTCTTACCGCAGGAAAATGATGGGCTACGGCGTTTTTGCTTTAGCTACGGCGGCAGCGATTATGGCGCTTCCCATTTTTATTTATTCCGACGCTGAAGAGGGCGTTTTATATTCCTACGGACCTTCCGCTTACGTTACTTATATTTTTGCCTTCATCACCTTTTTTATAATGGTAATGAAAATGATAAGAGAAAAAGGCAAGCTTTCTGCAAGCAAAAGAATGTCGGTTTTAATGTGGCTGGGCGTATGGATGATTGCGGCTTTGCTCCAGCTTATGTTCCCAAAGCTGCTTCTTGTGGGTTTTGCGGGCGTGCTCGGTATAATGGTGCTGTACATTGTGCTGGAAAATCCGGGCAATAATATAGACAGGCAAACAGGACTTTTTAATCACGGAGCTTTTTTGCAGTATACGAAACAGCTTTACGATTTTCACACTCCTTTTGCCGCGTTAGCCGTTGTATTGGATCGCAGCTCTTTCAGTACCATGCGCACCGACGTAGAGAAAGAGGTAATAGCCGAAGCGGCAAATTATCTTTCTTCAATTCCAAACGTTTATGTTTTTAAGAACACGGGCACAGAAATACTTATGATATTCCCCGAAAAAGAAAAAGCGCGGGAGATAGTAGCCGCCGTCCGCGAACGCTTTGAAACGGGTTGGAGCAAAAACAGGGGAATAATGGTAAATCCCTGTTGGATATATATTTCGGATTCCTCCCTTGCCGAGGACGCGGAAGATCTTTTGTATCTCATTCGTTATGTGAAGCAGAACAGCAGCGAGGCGGTAGAAAACAGTTTTATAGAAGTTAGCGGCGAGTTTGCCGCTAAGCTGCGCAAGGAAAAGGAAATGGAGAAGCTTATAGCCGACGCGCTGAAATACGACCGCCTTGAAGTATGGTATCAGCCGATTTTCTCCACAAAACAGCGCCGTTTCACCTCCGCCGAGGCCTTGGTGAGAATACGAAACGAGGACGGACTCCTTATTCCTCCCGGAAGTTTTATAGAAATAGCCGAAAGAAACGGGTCTATTTTACAGGTGGGCGAGGCGGTGTTCAGAAAGGTATGCCGCTTTATCAGCGAAAATCCTCTGGATAAGTACGGCATAAGGTATATAGAGGTGAACCTTTCCATGGTACAGTGCGCTTACAACCGATTGGCCGAAGATTATATCGCTGTTATGAAGGAATACGGCATAAATTCAGACCTTATAAATCTTGAAATAACCGAGTCCGCCTCCACAAGCGCTAAAAAAGTACTTTTGGATAATATGAAGGAGCTTATGGATTACGGCGTGAATTTTTCGCTGGACGATTTCGGAACAGGTCAGTCGAATTTGGACTATATTGCGGATATGCCCGTTGAAATAGTAAAATTTGATAAGGGTATGACTAACGCGTATTTTGAAAGCCGAAAAACCAAGTATATAATGGACGCCGCCACAAATATGATCAAGGGAATGAACCTGAAAATTGTTTCCGAAGGAATAGAGACCGAGGAGCAGTATAAGGTTATGAAAGAAATGGGCATAAATTATATTCAGGGCTATTATTTTTCAAAGCCGCTTCCCGAGCAAGAGTTTTTGGAGTTTATGGAAAAGGAAAACAAAGGCAAAACTTATAGTCAACGACAATAATAATTGCCGTTGACTATAAAAACAGTTTCAAAGCCCCTCTGAAATGCAATAAGAATACGTTACGAAAGCGAAAGGAGAAATCAAATCAATGAATTTAACTGAAGGAATGAAGCTTAACGGTTTCAAAGTGACTCGAATAAGAGAAGAAAAAGAGCTGAACGGCAGATTGGTGGAAATGTCTCACGAAAAAACGGGCGCCGAGCTTTGCTGGATAGACAACGGAGAGGTGAACAAAACCTTTTCGGTTGCCTTTAAGACATTGCCAGAAGACAGCACCGGCGTTTTTCATATTCTGGAACATTCCGTTCTGTGCGGTTCCGATAAGTACCCTGTAAAAGAGCCGTTTGTCGACCTGCTGAAAAGCTCAATGAACACATTCCTGAACGCTATGACCTTCCCAGACAAGACGATGTATCCCATTTCAAGCCGAAACAAGCGGGACTTCCTCAATCTGACCTCGGTATATCTTGACGCGGTATTTGCTCCCACTTTGAGAACCAATCCCAACGTTTTCAGACAGGAGGGT
>CANDLP010000348.1 GCA_947385505.1 uncultured Clostridia bacterium | reverse complement strand
CTCTTGCGTCCGCTTTGGCTGTGCTCTTGTCAGGCTGCGGCTCAGCGGCTGAAGAAAACGGCCTGTATTCGGGAAATAATTATGTATATCAGAAACTCAAATATGAAGGAGCCGAAGATATGTATTTCAATTATCTTGCGGAAGCGGAAAGCGCTTCGGATATCCCCGTGCAGACAGATATAAAAGGATACAGCGGCAGCGGATATATCGATATTACCGACAATAAACTGTTTAAACTAAATATAGATATACCGGCAAGCCAGCATTATAAAATAACGGTAAGACACTGCGCCGGCGGTCACAAAGAAAATCCCCTCCTTTTTAACGGCACGAAGGTAATGGATATAAATTCGGAAGCGGGGGATTGGGTTGAAACAACGGTAAACGGAATATTCCTTGAAAAGGGTTCCAACGAGGTCACGCTGGGTGACGGCTGGAGCTGGTTCTCGCTTGATTCTATACTTGTTGAAAACGGAGAAACGATAAGCGATGAAATCTATCTTGACACAGCTAAAACCCTGTGCAACCCTAACGCAAATAAAAAAACGAACAACATCTACCGTTACTTAACGGATATTTACGGTAAAAGAACATTGTCGGGACAATGCACGAATTACGGGACAAACACCGAGACCGACGCTCTTTATCTCGGTCTGGGAAAGTATCCCGCATTAAGAACATTTGATTTTATTTATGATTCTATGAGTTACAGCCACAAAAATCCTCCCGCAAAGGACGTGGAACTTGCCATTGACTGGAGCAATGACGGAGGACTGGTGGTATTTGACTGGCACTGGTACGCGCCTTCTAAAGGATGTGCGTTTTATGCAAATGAAACTCGTTTTAAACTCTCAAACGCGGTTACGGAGGAAGACATAGCGCTTCTCGATCTTTCTGAGATTCAGGCTTTATATGACAATGGAAAGATAAGCGTCGAGACGTTAAGATTGGTTGAAGACATTGACAATATTTCATCGCTTATGAAAAGAATGGAGTCGGAGAATGTTACCGTATTGTGGAGACCGCTCCACGAAGCAAGCGGCGGTTGGTTCTGGTGGGGAGCGTCGGGCTCCGAACCATATAAATGGCTCTGGATACTTATGTATGAAAGAATGACAAATTATCATGATCTGAACAATCTTATATGGGTATGGAACGGGCAGGACAAGGACTGGTATCCCGGAGACCAATATTGTGATATAGCGTCTGTGGATATTTACAATAATGCCCATGATTACGGAACAAGCCCCGCCGCTTTTGAAGAAGTGGCAAACTGTGCGGAAAACAAAAAACTTGTGTCAATGAGCGAGTGCGCCACAATGCCCGATCCTGATCAGATATTGCGGGATAATACCTACTGGCTGTGGTTTGCGGTGTGGAACTGGGATTATATTGTTGTAAACGGAACAACGGAGCTTTCCGAAGAATACACATCGCTTGATATGATGAAAAAGGTTTATAACAGCGAGGTCGCTATTACAAGAGATGAGCTTCCGAATTTTGATAAATACTGATCTGAAACAGTATAAGAAAATTTCAGCGAATAAAAAGGAGGAATCTATATGCAGTACAAAAATCCCGTACTAAAAGGCTTTTACCCCGATCCCAGCGTTTGTGAGGCAAACGGAAAATATTATATGGTATGCAGCTCGTTTCAATATTTTCCGGGGGTACCCCTTTTTGAGAGCAGCGATCTTGTTAACTGGAAACAAATAGGTCATGTACTTACCAGAAGATCTCAGGTGGAGCTTGAAAAAATAAACAGCTCCGGCGGAGTTTTCGCCCCCACCATTAGGTATAACAACGGCAGATTTTATATGGTAACAACAAACGACACCACTCACAAGAATTTTTATGTCTACACCGACGATATATACGGCGAATGGTCGGAGCCGGTTGAAGTCGATCGCGACGGTATCGATCCTTCTCTTATGTTTGACGGCGGCAAGGCGTATTTTATCGGCAACGGCACGGACGATTACGGCGAGAGCGGCGTTATCCAGTGCGAAATAAATATTGAAACGGGTGAAAAGCTGTCCCATGCCAAATGTATCTGGAAGGGTTCGGGCGGACGTTTCCTTGAAAGCCCGCATATGTACAAGATAGGGAAATATTATTATCTCATGGCTGCCGAAGGCGGCACCGAATACGGTCATATGATAACTTATGCGCGTTCCGAATCGGCGTGGGGCAAATTTGAAAATTATCCCGCCAATCCCGTACTCACCAACAGAAATAAAGCACCTTTTATAATTCAGGGAATAGGTCACGGTGATCTTGTCCAAGACAAAAACGGAAATTGGCATATTATATCCCTCGGCTTTCGCCAGATGCACATGTGGATGGCGTACCACCAATTAGGCAGAGAGGTGTTCCTGACGCCTGTAAAATTTAACGAAGACGGCTGGTTTACCGCAGGCAATGACGGCACCACAGATGAATGCTATGAACTTGACGGGGATTTTGAGCAAAACGAGAAAAAGCTGTACACATTTGAAAATACCGATTGGAATACAGATTGGGTATTTCTTCGTCATCCTAATGAGAAACAATATAATTTGTCCGACGGCAGAGCGATTTTGCACGGTACGGATATCACCTTGGACGAAGTCGACTCACCCACATTTATCGGCATACGTCAGCGTGATTTCCGATTTGAGCTTGTGACGAATATATCGGTTTCGGGCGAAAACGGCGAGGGCGGGGTCACAGTCTATATGTGTGAAAACGAACATTACGATATTTCCGTATGCAAAAACGGCGATGATTATCAAGCCGTTCTTAAGCTGAATATCGGCGGCATAAAGCACAAGCAGGCGACGGCGCCTTTAACGGAAGGAAACGCAAAGCTTATCATTAAAGCTCAGAATACGTTTTACGATTTTTACGTTTCCTGTTCGGGCGGCGGAGAAATACACTTAGGCGGCGGAAACGCAAAATATCTGTCCAGCGAAGTTTCCGGAGGTTTTACCGGCACGGTTATCGGCTTGTATGCCGTTGGAAAGGTTACTGCCGATTATACCGATTTTATGATAAAGTATACGGATGAATAAAGTAATACTAATAACCATTTAAAAAATAGATAAACTATTTTTAAATGTCATGCCGCAAAAGCGGCATGGTGAGGGAGCAAAGCTCCCTCAGTTATTGTATTG
>CANDLP010000347.1 GCA_947385505.1 uncultured Clostridia bacterium | reverse complement strand
CCGCCGTTAACCCCGGTATCTCGGTATCCCGTGTCGGCGGTAACGCTCAGATTAAGGCGATGAAAAAGGTTTCGGGTTCTTTGAAGCTTGAATATTCACAGTACCGTGAGTTGCAGGCGTTCTCTCAGTTTGGTTCCGACCTTGACGCGGATACAAAGGCAAGACTTGCAAAGGGCGAGCGTATAGTTGAAGTTTTAAAACAACCCCAAAGCTCACCTCTTACGGTTCAGGATCAGGTTGTTATCATTTACGCTGTTATTAACAACTATCTTGCCGATGTGCCTGTTGAAAAGACCGCTCAGTATCAAAAGGAGCTTTTGGCGGAGATCAATGAAAAGCACAGTGAAATCACCGACGGCATAAAGAACGAAAAGGTGCTTTCTCCCGAAAATGAGACAAAGCTTAAGGATGTACTCAAACAGTTTACAGACAGCTTTGTAAGAGCGCTTTAATTTATTTTGAGCAATTGCGAAAAATTTGTTTTATGAAGGAGTATTTCTCATGTGGATAATGGGAGCGGACAGCAAGGAGCTTGCCTATGCAAAGTATTTTAAAATACAAAAGGTCATGGGCGGCAAAGACAAAAAATGGGCTTTAGTGGGTTATTTTAATTGTACCGGCATGATAACAAGCGAAGTTATCTGCGCATACTTTTCCGATGAAGATAAGGCTATCGCCGCACTTGAAAAGGTATGCGACTTCATTGAAGAAACCCCGGAAAAAGTCTACCGCTTCGATAAACTCTATAAATAAAACAACCGCTTTCGGGGAAGCATAATGAACGGAATTAAAACCCGTAAAATGCTCCCAAGATAAAAACTTAAGCTTTGGAATGGTTTCCCCATCGGAAAGGAGAAAATATGAAGAAAGCCGCGTTAGCGTTAAGTATAGTAGCACTGTCAATATCAGCGCTTAATCTGGCATTTTCCCTGCTTTGCTTTTTCTGCAAGGAAAACGTTCTGCCGCTTAAAAAATATTATTAAACACTAAGAAACAGGTAAGCGCCGAGGCAGCAAACGACTTATTATGCTGCTTCGCCACTTCCTTAATATTGTTAAGAGGTGATAAATTGGCATCAGGAAATATGAAGGCGATAAAGCGCCGCATAAAGAGCGTAGGCTCAACTATGCAGATCACCAAGGCAATGGAGCTGGTTTCGTCCAGTAAGCTGAGAAAAGCCAAGGAGAAAGCCGAAGCGGGCAGGCCTTACTTTGAAAAGCTTTACGAAATGATGACGGAAATAGCCGAATCGAAAAAGGATTTCAGTTCGCCCTTCACCGAAAAAAGAGAAGTAAAAAACCGTCTTTTTATCGTTATAGCGGGCGACAGGGGTCTTGCGGGCGGATATAACGGAAACCTGCTTAAAATGGCGCTTTCCGAAAGCGATAAGGGTGAAAATAAGCCCAAGATCATGGCTATCGGGAAAAAGACCATAGAGTTTTTTGAAAAACGCGGATTTGACATAGTTGGCAAATACCCCCTTCTTGCCGAAACCGCAAAAACAGCCGACTGCTCCGATATTGCCACTATCGCCATTGATATGTTCAAAAAGGGCGAGGTTGATCAGGTAAAGATCTTCTACACCACCTTCGTTTCCCCATTGGTGCAGAATCCCGTTTCAATGGATATTCTGCCCATCTACCGTGACGAAGACAGCGAGGAGATCCCCGGCGTCATCACATACGACCCTTCTCCCGAAGCGGTTTTCAACCGTATTGTACCTAAATTTACAATGAGCTTGATTTACTGCGCTTTAAGCGACGCGTATGCTTCGGAGCAATCCGCAAGGCGTAACGCCATGGAAAGCGCCACGGACAACGCCGAAAAAATGACCGAGGAATTAAGCTTGAAATACAACCGTGCCAGACAGGAAAAGATCACCAACGAGATCAACGAGATCGTTTCCGGCGCAAATGCACTTCAATAATACCGATAACCGTATTCAACATTCAACCGGCTGTCGGTAGTAAGAAACTAAAAGAAAGGCATTACGGATATGTCAGAAATCAAACAAAATATCGGCACTGTGGTGCAGATTATCGGCGCAGTGCTGGACATTAAATTTCCGCAAAACAGCCTGCCTGCCTTGCTTAACGCCATCGAGATTGACAACAACGGCAAAAAGCTTGTTGTCGAGGTGGCTCAGCATATCGGCGACGATCTTGTACGCTGTATAGCAATGGGCAGCACAGACGGTTTGGTGCGCGGAACAAAGGCAGTAGACACAGGAAAATCCATAACCGTACCCGTAGGCGAAGAAACTCTCGGACGTATCTTCAACCTGTTGGGTGAAGCGGTAGACAATAAGCCGACCCCCGAAACCAAGGAGCGTTGGGAAATTCACCGCAAGCCCCCTCAGTATGAGGAGTTGGCAGCCTCCAACGAGGTTCTTGAAACGGGTATTAAGGTAGTTGACCTTATCGCGCCTTACCTTAAAGGCGGTAAGATAGGCTTGTTCGGCGGCGCGGGCGTTGGTAAGACCGTACTTATAATGGAGCTTATCAACAACGTAGCCAAGCAGCACGGCGGCTTGTCCGTATTTACGGGCGTCGGCGAGCGTACCCGTGAGGGTAACGACCTATACCGCGAAATGAACGAGTCGGGAGTTATCAATAAGACCGCGCTTGTTTACGGTCAGATGAACGAGCCTCCCGGAGCGAGAATGAGAGTTGCGTTGTCGGGTCTTACCATGGCGGAATATTTCCGCGACAGAGAGGGTCAGGACGTGCTTCTCTTTATCGACAATATATTCAGATTCACTCAGGCGGGTTCCGAGGTTTCGGCTTTGCTTGGACGTATGCCCTCCGCCGTTGGTTATCAGCCTACTCTTGCCACCGAAATGGGCGCATTGCAGGAAAGAATTACTTCTACCAGCAAAGGCTCTATAACCTCGGTACAGGCGGTTTACGTTCCTGCGGACGACCTTACCGACCCTGCCCCCGCGACAACATTTGCCCATCTGGACGCAACAACGGTACTTTCCCGTGCCATTTCTTCATTGGGTATCTATCCCGCGGTTGATCCTCTTGAATCCACTTCGAGAATCCTTGCCCCCGAAGTTGTGGGCGAGGAACACTATCAGGTGGCAAGAGCCGTACAGGGCATTTTGCAGAGATACAACGAATTGAGATCGGAAGAGCGTCGTGTAGTGAAAGAGTGTGCACGGACGTGGGGGGGGG
>CANDLP010000346.1 GCA_947385505.1 uncultured Clostridia bacterium | reverse complement strand
ATTTTTTCTAACTTTTTTTCATTTTTCTATTGACTTTTTTATAGTTGGCTCCTATGTTCATGCGAAAAAATCTTGATTCTAAAACAGATGTATTTACGAATGGTTGTTGAAAAATTTCCATCTTACGAACCAACTATAATAATCATGTTTGTAACTAATTTTGTAATGTAAAGATTATTTTTAAAACATCCCTCCTTTTTTATATATTGCTCTCCAAAATTAAATCTTGAATTTTATTTTGCACAATATTATTAATCCATTTGCTTAATTAACTATAGCTAAAAATTCAAAAGTTAATTGGATCATCAATAGAATTATATAGATACCACTGATGTTCTTACAAAATGTTATGTTCATCGCTGTAAACCGTAATATTTTCCGTTTTACCGCTTTTGTCAGTCAGCGTAAACACAGACTTCACACGGTATGTGCCGCTTGTAAGACCGCTTTTAGTATTTGACAAACGAACAGAACTCATGTTTTCCGTTTTACTCCACGATGCGCCGTCAACGTCATCCCATATCCAAAACCAACCGCTGTATTTTTGCAGAGTTTGTTCAACGGTTATTTTGGCGATATTTTCTCCTGAAACTTGACTTACACATTCTGCTTTTGTTCCGGTAAGGATTAGTTCGGAACGTACGCTTTTGGCAATATCGTATAACGGAGAAACGCTGTTGACAAGCGCGTGTGTTGAAACGGTTTTTGCAGAAACTGTCGTTGCAAAGCATGTACACAAACAGGCCGCAGTAAAAACCGAAGCAACAATTTGTTTGAAACGCATTTTACATCATACCTTTCTTTAAAATATTTGAGGTTTTTTACCCCTCTATATATTAAATATATTAAATCCTTTTTTCAGGTCGAAAGGTTACCCCCAAAATCTAATTTTCTAAAACTTTGGCGCTTTTAGCTAAATTTAAAAGAACATCTTTGGATAAATCGCCATCTATTTCTAAAATATAATCTCCATTGTCCCATACTATGATTGAGCTAAAATATTCATCGTGACTAAAATCAATGCACACTCCACTATAACCATTGACCTCGACGTCCTCAAAAAAAAGGTTTTCTGTGTTATAATGCGGTGAAAAATTTTTCTTAACACATTGATAAAGAGTTATAATTTGATTGGATGAGGCGTTTTTGTATAGGGTATAAACATCAAAAGATGACGAATCGCGTTCAATCATTTCAAACCCGTCGGGCAAGGCGGAAAGATAGTATTCATATTCAATCGTTACGGGACAATTTTCCTTGTTTACGGCGAAAAGCTGCGTATTGTCAATATATACGGTCCCGTGAAAGTTTTTTGAATAGTAGACAAGCACGAAGCCTGTCAGCATTGCCGCGCATATAATCACGGCAAAAATAATTATGAGCCTTTTACTTAAGCGCAGATGCTTGCTTTGCCAAGTCGGAACCATAGGAGGATTGTTTACTGTCACATACGTTTTTTCAGTAAACAAAGAGAATATGCGCTTCATAGCAAACCTGTGGCGCAGTGACGGCTGAAAAGGCGGGTGAATATTAAGCTCGGCTATCTCCTCCTCACAAATTTCCGCTAATATATCTTTGAAGTCGCTCTCATTCATAAATTTCATCCTCCTTCCGAACATATTCACGAACAGCCTCTTTTGCCAAGTAAAGTCTCTGCTTGACCGCCGATTGGGATATATTCAATATTTCGGCAGTTTCAAAAGTAGAAAACCCCATCAAACAACGAAGCGTCAATACATCTCTTTGCAGGGGAGGAAGTGATTTTATAAATTGTTTAAGCTTATCTCTTGAAATTTTGCTGATCGCGCTGTTCTCAAAAGAAAACGGGTTATCGTCATAAGAGTATTCGTCGTCAAGTTCTTCAAGCGTTATTTTATTGTTTTTATTGAACATATCCGAGGCGATATTTCTGATAACGGCGACCATATAACTAATTCTGTTTTTCGGAGCAACTCTGAAAAAATTTTCCGGTTTGTTGGCTATTTCATAAAAAGCTTCCTGTACTGCATCTTCTGCATCGTTTTTGTTATGCAGCTTTAAATAAGCTATATTGAGAAAACAGTTCATATTTTCTTTGTAAAACTCTTCCAGATCTTTTCTTTGAGCAGCGTCTTCAATAACCGAGAACAATCCCGTTGCCTCCCGTTTTTATACTTTTTTCACTTTAAATATAGACATTGTCTATATTTAAACAGAAATTAATATTTTTTTTTAAAGTCAATTTTATCTCCGTGACAGCTTCCGCTCATAGGACAGCAGCCGCAGTTGTTTCCGCAGGAGCATTTGCCTTTTTTCTTGTTTTTTATCATTGACAGGATTATAAAGACTACTATTGCCGTTAATATAAGACATATTGTTATTGTTGAGAGGTTTTCGGTAAGCCAGAGCATAGATTTTTCCTTTCTTTTGGATAGAGGTGTTGACAGGGATGTCAACGCCCAAAGCGACGTTTACGCTCGCTTTTGTATGGGTTTTTACGCGACAAATTTAGAGATAGTTTATTGTTTGATTTGTGGTAGCATCAGGGCTTTGCCCCGAACCCCATTTCCTTTTTGCAGTGCAAAAAGGATAAGCCCAAGAGACTGTTGCGAAGCAACAGTCTCCACGCAAACGCTTTTCGGACTTCGTCCGAAATTTTGCTTCGCAAAACCGCTTATTGCTGAAAAAGACATTGGCGGCTTCGCCGATTTTTTTCTTTTTTTATTATTGTTTTACCTTACTTTTCTTTCTTATCAGCAGCCACCCCACAACTACTAACACCGCCGCAGCCGCTAAAATTCCGAAAATATTACCCTTCCCCATAAACATATTCCCCAACTGATATATAACAAGCGAAGTTCCATACGCAAATGCACACTGATACCCTATCGCAAACCATGTCCATTTTGCACTGTTCATTTCCCTTCTGATAGCCCCTATCGCCGCAAAACAAGGAGCGCACAAAAGATTAAACAACAAAAACGAATAACCCGCAATAGGAGTCATACCGGCAAAATCCAATACCCCAAACACTCCTACGATCTCTTCTTTAGCAATAAGCCCCATAATAGTTGCAACAGCCGCCGTTTCGCTTCCGAATCCCAGCGGAGCAAATATCGGACATATAAAGCCGCCTATAATGTCAAGAACGCTTACCAGATCGGAAGAGCACACGTCTGAACTCCAGTCACGGAGCGTCATCT
>CANDLP010000345.1 GCA_947385505.1 uncultured Clostridia bacterium | reverse complement strand
TTAATGTCGGTTACCGACCCAAACAGCGAGGTATATGAAATCAACGCCATGGCGGGGGAAACAGTAACGGTTAGCGACGATACCGAAAAGGTGATACGCGCCGCGCTTGAAGCTGCAGATGAAAGCGGCGGCGCGCTTGATATTACCCTCAGACCTGTTATAATAGAGTGGGGCTTTACCACGGGTGAATATAAGATTCCTGATATGGATAAATTGAAAGATTTATTGAAAAAGGTTGATTACCGATCGGTTAAAGTCGGCGATAACAGTGTTTTTATTCCGTTCGGGGCGCAAATTGACTTAGGTGCGGCGGCAAAAGGCTACGCAGGCGACAGGGCTGTCTCTGTTCTTAAAGAAAACGGCGCAGACTCGGCAATAATAAGCTTAGGGGGCAACGTGCATGCGCTGGGCGCTAAAGCGGACGGTACCGACTGGAACGTTGCGGTAAAAAATCCGTTTGATAACAGTAATATGTGCGGGCTTAAGCTTGAAAACAAGGCGGTGGTAACTTCGGGCGATTACGAAAGATACTTTGAAGGTGAGGACGGCATACGATACCATCATATAATAGACCCCTCCGACGGCTGTCCCGCAGATAACGGAATAGTTTCCGCCACAATAATCGGCGAAAGCGGTCTCAGGTGTGATGCGCTTTCAACGGCGGTTTTTGTAATGGGCGCCGAAAAAGCGGAAAGGCTCTGGAGAGAAAAAGGCGGCTTTGAAATGCTGCTGGTAACCAACGACAAAAGGATAATTTTGACCGAGGGAATTGCGGACGTTTTCATAAATTTTTCGGATATGGAAGCGTCGGAAATAAAGAAATAATCAGAGCGTATTCACATAAAATCAATATGCAGGTTTTTGAGCAAGATTTTTGGAAAAATTTTTAACGAAGCAGGCGGCAAAAACTGCCGAAAAGATGCGTACCCCGCGCTTTATACGAACACGTTCCGATTTATATCAGAGGTACAGTAAATGAACATTTCACTGCAAAATATAGATAACGGTAATTTTTTTGACTGGGGAAAAGTGTCTGAGGATTACGCAAAATACAGAGATATATACCCAAAAGCATTTTATGATAAGCTGGCTGAGCTGTCATTGGGAGTAGAAGGACAGACGGCGCTGGATTTGGGAACCGGAACGGGCGTAATTCCGAGAAATATGTATAACTATGGAGCAAAATGGACAGGAGCGGACATTTCGGAAAATCAAATAAAATATGCAAGGATACTGAGCAAAGAGCAAAATATGGATATAGAATATGTGGTTTCTTCCGCTGAAATGATAGATTTTCCCGACAATACTTTTGACGTGGTAACCGCCTGCCAATGCTTTATGTATTTTGACAAGGCTGCCGCACTGCCTAAAATACATAATGTGTTGAAAAATAACGGTCATTTTGCCGTTTTGTTTATGGCGTGGCTGCCCGATGAAAGTGAAATTGCAAGAAACAGCGAGGATCTGGTTTTAAAATATAATCCGTCATGGTCCGGCGGCGGAATGAAAAGGTATAAGTTAGAAAATCCAAATTGGCTGGGAGATATGTTTATCGCAGCCAATATGCTTACATTTGATTTGCCGGTCGTATTTACAAGAGAAAGCTGGCATGGAAGAATGAAAGCCTGCAGGGGAATCGGCGCTTCTTCCCTTAGCGCGGAAGAGATTGCTTTATGGGAAAAGGAGCATTGGTCATATATGGAAACGGTTCCGAAGGTTTTTGAAATTACGCATTATATAAGTATATTGGATTTGAAAAAAATTTAAAATCGTTTACAATAGGCACTTTTTACGGAATTTTGCCCCGAAAAAATTTTGGAATAACTTTCAAAATAACTATTGACAATAAGGAAAAATTTTTGTATAATGTATATTGAGCTTAGAATGAAAAAAGTATTTTTGATCTTGTGCTCATTTGCGCTATAGGTTGCATATTACCTTGTGTTCCGCCTTTTCCGCGGAGCATCAGCCCAACGGCAAAAGGAGGGATATAGATGGCAGAAGTTCGTCTTGGCAAGAACGAATCCTTGGACACCGCTCTTAAGCGTTTTAAGCGTTCATGCGCGCGCGACGGTGTGCTGGCTGAAGTTCGCAAGAGAGAACATTACGAAAAGCCTTCGGTAAAACGTAAGAAAAAATCCGAAGCTGCCCGTAAGCGTAAGTTTAAGTAATTACGTAAGGGCATCTCTAAAAACCATAGTGCCTCAGATGCGCATTCAGATTTTCCGTCAGGTTGCATAAATTTGACGCAGGCAGGCTGACGCCTGTCAAGGAAAATTTGTGCGATATGACGGAAAATATGCAAGCATATGAGGCGCTAAGGCTTTAGCCGGTGGTTTTTAGAGGTGCCCGTAAGCAATAAGTAAATAATGAAGCCGGATTCCGGCGGTTTTACTTAAAACCGGTAAGCTAGCCTAAAGGCTGGCTTATTCTTTTTTATTGGTGGACAAAATGTTATTTAAACCTAAATGGTGGCTGAAAAGCGTTTTGGAAATTGACGAAAAATTCATAAAGGAAAATCATCTTAGGGGATTCATTCTGGATCTGGACAATACCTTATCCATGCACGGAAGCCCTGCCGCCGAGCAGGGGGTCACAGAGTGGCTGTGTGAAATGCGGAAGCTTGGTATGAAAATGATGGTGCTTTCAAATAATACCAAAAAAAGGGTTGCACCTTTGGCGAAGGAATTGGGTCTGGAATTTATCTCTTTCGGGTGCAAGCCCCTCACGGTGGGAGTAAGCCGGGCGCTTAGAAAAATGCGGCTTCCGAGAAAATCCGTAGCGCTGGTGGGGGATCAGATATTTACCGATATAATTGGCGGAAACCTTCGCGGTGTGGGAACAATATTGGTGGAGCCGTTTCATTTGGAGGATAAAAGATCGTTTAAAATTAAGAGAAAGCTTGAAAGCGTAGTTTTTAGGAGAGATTATTCAATGATGGAAAAAAATAAATAAAAAATCTCCATTAAAGCTGTTAAACGTTTTTTGAATTCACAGTCAAGTTCTGAAAAGAGCAGCAAGTGAAAAAAACTTCTTGCGGCTGCCATAGGCTCAATGGCGGTAATGATTGTAATAGGATTCAATCTTTTTTTGATTTTCTCAGCAATTAGGCGATAATAACGGTAAGCATATCTTCTCTGTTATATGCGGCGGTCGGCGTTTTCATTTCCGCCCGCACTTTGGCG
>CANDLP010000344.1 GCA_947385505.1 uncultured Clostridia bacterium | reverse complement strand
GGGATACTTATGGATCTGGGAGTAAGCTCCTATCAGCTGGATAACCGCCAACGGGGCTTTTCATATCACGATAACGCTCCCCTCGATATGAGAATGAGCGGAGAAGGTGAAAGCGCCCGCGACGTGGTAAACGAGTACCCTGAGGAGGAGCTTATACGAATACTCCGCCTTTACGGCGAGGAAAAATACGCCGTAAGCATAGCCAAAGGCGTTTTGGAGGCAAGGTCAGCCGCGCCGATAGAAACCACATCACAGCTTGCCGAAATAATAAAAAGTCATGTTCCGATGAAGGTGAGAAAAGAAAAAAACCCGTGCCGAAAGACTTTTCAGGCAATAAGAATAGAGGTCAACAGAGAACTTGAGGTTCTTGAAAAAGGAATAGCTTCCGGTTTTGAACTGCTTTCTCACGGCGGAAGAATGGCAGTTATAACCTTCCATTCGTTGGAGGACAGGATAGTAAAAAACGCTTTCAGGGAATACTGCACCGGCTGCACATGTCCGCCGGATTTTCCCGTTTGCGTATGCGGAAAGAAACCGAGAGCGAGATTGGTGAATAAAAAGCCCATAGAAGCCGAAGAAGCTGAGCTTGAGAAAAATCCGCGAAGCCGAAGCGCCAAGCTGAGGGTTCTTGAAAAATTCTGAGGATAAACCAAAGCATATGATCAATTTATAAGAATTTTTAAGATGGTTCTTTCACTACGCCGCTTTTACGCCTCGGTAACGGAACGGTACAAAAGCTCTGTAATACTAATCCTTTTTTAAACTGTGAGATTAGTGTGCTTTGGGAGCGATCCCCTTTTGACCTGTCGGTATTGCGTCAGGTCAAAAAGGGATCGGTATAACAGGAAGGAATGATAAAAATGTACGCTTATGATAAAAGCAACGCGGCATATGATCTTTCGAGATTTGATGTGGAAGAGCGGGAAAAAAAGCCCAAAACCACCCCGCATATAAGAATTCACGCCACATCGGTTGCCAAAAGCGGAAACTGGTTCGGCACAATAGTTCTTGTAGCCTTCGCGGCGGTTATAGCTTTCTTTTTTGTCAGCGGCAAAGCGTCGCTTTCCGAGGTTTCCACTCAAATCAGCGCTAAGACTACGGAGCTTCAGGAGGCTAAAAGCGAAAACGTCCGTCTTCAGGCGCAGCTTGACAATATGGTAACGCTCAGCAAGGTGGAGGAAATGGCTGTGTCGGAGCTTGGACTCCAAAAGACCACAAAAAATCAGGTCAGATATATTTATGTTCAGGATCGAACAATGGTACAGGTGGCAGAGAAGGAAGAAAACGTATTTGCCTCGCTTAAAAACTGGCTTGACGGAGTTTCGGACTATCTGGGATTTTGATTTTTTGATTTCATGAGGACAAGTATTACACGAAAACCTGCGCACAAATCTTGTGAAGAAAGGTTCTAATAAAGGGCTTGTTCTCATAAATTATATCAAAATAATTTGTCCGTAAAAAAGAAAGGAAAACGAAATATGGCCAATACTCCCACCAAAAAAATGCGCAGACGCGTTTTCGTCGGTGTGTTTACTTTGCTTATTTTTTTCACCGCTTACATATGCGTAAGACTTTTTAACGTATCAATAATACAGTCGGAATATTACCGTTCAAAAGCTAATGACCAACAGCTTGGAAGCTTTACAATAAATGCCAACCGCGGTACAATCTACGACGCCGACGGAAAAATTTTGGCTCAGAGCTCTACCGTTTGGGATATTATTCTGAACGCCAACAGCATATCCGAATATGACAAGGAAAAAACCGAGGAGATATGCAAGGGCGTAGCGGAAATATGCGGGGTGGATTACAAAGATCTTGTTGAAGAATGTGAAAACACCAATCACAGGTACTATATAGTAAAAAGCAAAGTGGACAAGGAAACCAGCGACGCCATAAATCAGTTCAGAATAGACAACAAGCTCGCCACCTATTCCGTAGAAGCCAGAGAAAATACCAAAAGAGAGTATCCTAATGAAAGTCTGGCATCCTCCGTTATCGGCTTTACAAATTTTGACGGAGACGGAGTTTACGGCATTGAAGCCTATTACGATGATTATTTGCAGGGCGTTGACGGAAAGGTGGTAACCGCCCGTGACGCTAACGGGGAAGCTATGCCCTATCAGTACGAAACAAGATACGACGCCAAGGACGGCAACGGTCTGTATCTGACAATAGATTCCACCTTGCAGTACAGTCTTGAAAAAAACCTTGAACTGGTACTGACCCAACAAAATGTACAAAACCGCGCCTGCGGAATAATAATGAACGCCAAAACAGGCGCGATACTGGCGATGGCCAGCGCGCCAAGCTATAATTTAAATCAACCGGCCGCTTTAAGCGATTACTTTCAAGCAAAGCTTGACGAGTATGAGAAAGAGTTAAGAGAGGGTGAAAAGGAGTACAGCGAGAAGGAAATTGAATCGCTTCTGGATCAGAAGGAAGCTGTATTGCGCGAAACCCAATGGAATAACAAAACCATATCCGAGCTTTATATCCCCGGCTCTGTATTCAAGGTAGTGACCGCCGCCGCCGCCGTGGAGGAGGAGCTGATAGGTCCTGACTCTTATATTACCAGCTGTTACGGCGTAGCCGATGTTTCCGGCACAAAAATAAAATGTTGGAGCAGCGCGGGACACGGGGAGGTTGATCTCCAGCATGCCCTTATAAAATCCTGTAACCCTGCTTTTATAGCCATAGGACATCTTCTTGGTCCGAGAAACTTTACCGATTACTTTGAAGCATTCGGGCTTACCGAAAAAACAGGAGTTGACCTCCCGGGGGAAAATACCTCGCTGTATGTTCCTTACGAGCGTTTGGGGCCCGTAGAGCTTGCCAGTTCCGCCTTCGGACAAACAAATAAGCTTACGCCTTTACAAATGATAACCGCTTGCGCCGCTGTTATAAACGGAGGGTATTTAGTAACCCCATACGTGGTGGATAAAATCGTGGACAATACGGGCAACGTGATAAAATCCACTGAAACCATTGTAAAAAGACAGGTTATAAGCGAAAAGACCAGCGCCACTATGCGTATGATGCTTGAAAACGTAGTGGAAAACAACGGCGGATCCAACGCATATATGCAGGGCTACCGTATCGGAGGAAAAAGCGGCACTTCGGAAAAACTTGACGAATACAAAGATAATATGAGATATGTGGGAAGCATGTGCTGCTTTACCCCTG
>CANDLP010000343.1 GCA_947385505.1 uncultured Clostridia bacterium | reverse complement strand
ACCGTAGCGAGTGTTTTTTCATTACGGCAGCCGAGGTATGGAGCAAAAGGCTCTTTTATCGCTTTTTGGGCGGATTCCAGTGTTTCCGCGAGTCCCTTTCCTTTCGCCGCCGAAGCTTTCACCGTTTTTATGTTAAGCAGAGCCGACAGCGCTTTCTCATCAATAAATATTCCTTTCTTTTCCGCGAAGTCGGTCATATTCAGCATCAGAACCATCGGTATCCCCTTTTCAGCCAGTTGAAGAGTTAAATAAAGGCTGCGTTCGGGGCTTGACGCGTCGGCTACGTTTATTATTACATCCGGCTTATTTTCCTTAAGGTATCGTTCCGTTATTATTTCCTCTTTGGTGTAGGGACTAAGGGAGTATATTCCCGGAAGATCGGTTATAACTACATCATGGTCTCCTTTAAGTCTTCCTCTTTTCGCTTCAACGGTAACCCCTGCGCGGTTGCCCACATATTCCTTTGAACCGGTCAGAGCGTTGAATACCGTGGTTTTGCCGCTGTTGGGATTGCCTATAAGGGCTATGTTAAGCATATTGATCAGTCCTTTTCTGTTTTTTGTACATTTTACTTCGGCTCGTCCCAAAATATTACACAAAAAAAGGGCTGTCAAAAAAGAGAAAAGCGGCGAAGCCGCCAATGTTTTTTTCGCTTCCTTTTTGCACTGCAAAAAGGAAGTAGGGTGTGGGACAAAGTCCCACGAAGTGAGCGATTTATACCGGCAAAGAAGCAGGCGAAGCCGCCGCTTCGGGCGTTGACATCCTTGTCAACGTTTTGGCGGCGAACTTCGCGTCCTTGCGAAAGGGAGCCGACATAATAAATAAAAGAGGCTTTTTTACAGCCCCTTTTATTATTTTATTTATCGTTTATATCATCAAGAATATCCACCAGCTTTGCCAATGTGAGCTTTGTATCACACATGGACACCATTGTTCTTAAAGGCCAGTCTCCGGGTTGATTTTCAAGGGCTTTACCAAACTCCTCTCCGGTAACGGAAAGAATTTCATTGATAAAACGTTCTCTTTGTGGATGAACCTTGAGCTCATTATAAATGGTATGAACAGTGAGTGGCTTGAAATATTCCTTAGCTTTTATATCAATACAGGCGGTAAGAGGGCAGTTATCGCTGCTGCCGCCAACCAGTACGGTGAATTTTCCGCTGTCTACTCTCCAGTCATGAATATTATCGTCCCAATAGGCAAAACAGCGTCTGTCGAGAGTAAAGGAAACTTTTACCGATTCCCCCGCTTTTACGGCAACCTTTTTAAATCCTTTCAGTTCCTTTACAGGACGTGAAACGAGAGGGGAATTTTCCTTGACATAAAGCTGTACTATCTCTTTTCCGTCCATAGCGCCTGTGTTGGAAACAGTAACGGTAACGGTGATCTCGTCGTTTTCGTTTGCCTCCGTTTGGGAAAGCTCGATTTCGTCATAGCGGAAGGAAGTGTAGGACAGACCGAAGCCGAATGGGAACAGAGTGGGTATATTGTGTTTTTCGTACCAGCGGTATCCTACATAAATGCCCTCCGAATGGTATACCTTTCCGTTTTCGCCGGGGAAATTGCCGTAAGACGGATTGTGCTCAAGGTACTGAGGGAAACTTTCCGCCAATTTACCGCAAGGGTTGGCTTTTCCGTAAAGCAGGTCGGCTATCGCTTCGCCTGCGCCCTCCCCGCCGAGATAAGCTTCAAGTATACCGTTTACTTTGCCCACAAAAGGCATTACCACAGGTGAACCGTTGCAGAGAACTATAACTGTGTTGGGCTGTCTGCGAACTACCTCGTCGATAAGCTTAAGCTGATTTTCGGGCAGCTCCATATGTGTACGGTCGTAGCCTTCGCTTTCGTAGGAAAGGGGCAGTCCGCAGATAATTACAGCGCGGTCGCAGCCTGCCGCCAATTTTGCCGCTTCGTTTATATTGTCAAAATTCTTGTCGTCGTCTAAGCTGTAGCCCTGAGCATATTCGACTTCGCCGTATTCCGACATTGCGTCAAGAGGTTTCGTTACGTTTATGGCGTTTACATAAGAGCTGCCGCCGCCTTGATAGCGGGGGTTAACCGCCATTTCGCCGATTACCGCCGTTTTTCCGCCCTTAATTGGCAATGCGCCGTTGTTTTTCAGCAGTACCATGCTTTCACGGGCAATGTCCACCGCCGTTTTGTGATGCTTTGAATAATCGCAGGGCTTTTCGTTCTTCTTTTCGTGAAGCGCAAATACTACCTCCAATAAGCGCATAACGGCTTTATTTATCTGGAAAACGGTAAGCTTATTTTTAAATTTCGGGTCGGTGGAGTGCATTGAAACACGTTCCCCGTTTACAGCGTTGACAAGCTCCCGCTTGTTTTCCTCTCCTGTTCCGGGCATTTCCAGCTCAAGACCTGCGTAAACACCCTGCGCCCTGTTATCCACCGCGCCCCAGTCGGACATTACAAATCCCTTAAAACCCCATTCGTCGCGGAGAACGTCGGAAAGGAGCCACTTATGCTGAGAGCAGTATTCGCCGTTTACCTTATTATAAGCACACATAATAGAAGTGGGCTTTGCTTTCTTTACCGGATACTCAAAGCTTGCCAGATAAATTTCTCTTAAAGCTCTTTCATCTACTATTTCGTTTATAACAAAGCGTTCGGTTTCCTGACTGTTGCATGCAAAGTGCTTCAAAGCCGTACCTACCTTTTTGGACTGTATGCCGTCGATAACCCCTGCTGAAATATGTCCCGATAAAACTGGATCTTCGGAACAGTATTCAAAACACCGTCCGCCAAGAGGGGAACGCTTTATGTTATTAGCGGGGCCGAGAACAATTTGTACGTCCTGCGCCTGCGCTTCTTCGCCCAATGCCATACCTTGTTTTTTGGCAAGCTCCTCGTCAAAGGAACAGGCAAGCAAAACCGCAGGAGGAAAGCAGGTAGCGGGTACGCTTTCCCCCCAGCCCAAGCCGTCGCAGCGTCTTAAGCCGTGAGGTCCGTCCGAAAGATTGATGGAGGGAATTCCCAAGCGGGGGATCGCTACGGTACTCCATGCGTTGGCTCCCGTCAGAAGGGATACTTTTTCTTCTAAGGTCATTTGGTCGATAAGAGCTTTTATATCGCTTTTTTTCATAATAATACTCGCCTTTCTTTCTATTTTATAATAGTATAATACTAATAACCATTTAAAAAATAGATAAACTATTTTTTAAATGCCAT
>CANDLP010000342.1 GCA_947385505.1 uncultured Clostridia bacterium | reverse complement strand
ATTATTATATCACTTACTTTTACTTTTGTCAACACTTTTTTATCTTTTTCTTGATCTTTGGCGCTTTTGTCGGTTTTTTTTGCGTTTTGGGCCTGCTGTTGTTTATTTTGCATAACAATAGCCAAACTTTTTAATAAATACAATAATATACTTCCGATCCGTTCAAGACATACTGCCGCAAAAAATAAAATAAAACCGTAATCGCAGTGTAAATTGCAATTACGGTTTTTAAAGATAGAATTTTTTGAAAAAGAATAAATTAAACTTTTTTAAAAAATGATTTAACTCTTTTTCTTGAGAATCGCACTGTAAATCTGCGCTCCAACTCCAATAAGCAACGCAGCGCCGCCGATCGCGGCAAATAATCCTACTTTACTGTCCACACCTGTATTCATAGGTCTGTCACTTAAAGGAACCTCATCATCAATCTCGATCAGTGGAAGGTTCGGAGGAATCATCCCTCTTGGTACATCTTCATCAAGTTCAAATATAATAGGAACAGTTGTAGTAGCCACAGTCTCGATTACGTGCGGAGGCGGAACAGGTCTGTTCTCCTCGCTGTATATTCCGACCGTTGTGGTGGTTTCCGTATTATCAAACTCAAAGGGATCAACAGGATCAGCTGATGTAGTTACTTCCGGAGGAAGCGTGGTCGTATCAGCCGGCGGAGTTGACATATCAGCAGGAGTGGTTTCGGGAACGGTTGTTGTAGTGGTTGTCGGAATAAAGAAATGAGGTCGGTCATCGGTGGTTGTAGTCTCAGGTATAGACTCCGAAGGTATAGTTGTTGTACCTGCGGAAGAAGTTGTAACAGGGGAAGTAGCAGCGGTTGTTGTAATATCTTCCGGAGGAGTTGTTTCGGGTATTGTTTCCATAGGAGGAGTTGAAACGGATGTTGTTTCGGGGGTCGTTTCCTCCGGAGGTTTGGACTCGGGTGTTGTTTCAGGGGTCGTTTCCATTGGAGGAGTCGACACAGGCGTTGTTTCGAGAGTCGTTTCCTCCGGAGGTGTGGACTCGGGCGTTGTTTCAGGAGTCGTTTCCGTTGGAGGAGTGGACACAGGTGTTGTTTCGGGGGTCGTTTCCTCTGGAGGTGTCGATACGGATGTTGTTTCGGGAGTCGTTTCCGTTGGAGGAGTCGATATGAGCGTTGTTTCAGGCGTTGTTTCTTCCGGCGGAGGCGAGAAATAAGCCTCATACGAATGGTTAAATGCTCGGTAAGTCGCCATATGAAGCTCGCCGTTGCTTACAGCAAACTGAGGAGCATATACCGCGCCGCAAATAGTTGAACCTAAACTTACTCTTGCGTTGGGAGCAAGAGCAGTGCCTCTGAAACCGTCGGATAAAGTGATATGCGTATCTTTAACGTTTCCTCCGATAAAGTTAAAAACAATACGGGAAGAGGTATCAACATCATTATCCAAAACGTCCCTGCTGTTAAATCTGAAGGTATTTTCTCCTTTATCAAGATATACGTTAACTAACAGGGAATAATCCGGGTGATCCATTACAAACTTGTATTTGTCAAGTATAGCATACGAATCGGGAGTATCAGAGGTTACACTTCCATGAACCTCATAATAAAGAACTTTTTCGTTTGCACTTTCGGAATTTACAGAAGCAAGAGCATTGGAAGCGGTCTGCATACTGTCGAGCAGCGTCTGGACATCGTCATGCGCAGTAGGCAGAAGCTTAAACTTGTTGGTATTATTGGCAATTATGACATCACCGCTGTAAGTCTGATTTCCATCCGCGTCCAGTACGGGAATTTTTTCCCAATAATTGCTTTCCTCAGACTGTTTCCATTCGTATAAAGGAACGCGGTTATATGAAACTCTTCCGTCAGGTTCCGGTTTAAAATCAATATATCTGTAAACCTCAGGGCCAACATATACAGTTTTATTGCTGCCGAACATTTCGGTATGCACATCAAGAGAATCGGCTATAATAGTGTTTCCATTAAGGGCAAGCAGATCATTCTCGCTGTCCGCATAAGGGTACAAAGCTGTACCCTCGTCAATTTGTACAAGCTGTCCTTTACCGTCATCATTTGCTACACAAGCGAGCTTATGTATATAAATAGTCTTATATTTATATTCTGACGGTATTGTAAAAGTAAAAGTCCGAGTTCCGGGCTTATCAAACTTTATGGCAATTATGCCCCTGTTTAACTCACCTGCGTCCTCTGAAACCGAATCCGCCGAATCGTCGGTATCGTTTATACTGCTGACATAATCAACATAATCTATATCAATTAAATCACCGTTGCAGTAAACTCCAAGATAAAATACTTCTCCCTCTCCTTCGCCAAAATCACCTTCAGCGGTAACGGAGCAGCTTACGGTACGGTTTTTTCCGCTTACGAAACTGCTTACATCATAGTTATTGTTAAGCTTAAGATTTTGAACCGCAAAATTGGATTCAAAATGCGAACTTGTCACCATATCCCCCGCAACAATGCCGTAATTAGACAGTTCACCCAGCGCTTCGCTTATAAAATCGGGACTCGCCGAATTAGCGCTTGCCGCCACAGCCAATCCCGTAACGGTCATTGACAGGGCAGTAAACGCGGAGATTATCTTAGTGATTTTCATTCGCCGAAGCCGTATCATTTTTTCATAGCCGTTCATATTTTTCCCCTTTTCCTAACTGACGCGGCACTTTTATATTTCCAGCCAAACTATAAAAATGCCCGGTCATATCTTTGACAGCGCCGTATAAACTTCAATTAGTTGTTTTGCACACTTATAATGTAGAATGATAAAATGACGGTGCGGCATAAAAGCGTATATTTTTATGCCGTTTATACCTATGAACCCCTTAATGTAACGCTGTCGCTGAATACCTTTCATGCTACACAAAATTTTACTATTATACGGTTACAAAACGGTTACATTATATAAAAAAACAGCCTTTTTTTTAGCTTTTAAAAATTTCAGCCTTTTGCACAAATACAATGATTGTTTTTATGCTAATTTGTCACCTCCTACTATTTGTTGCTTTATTATACTGTTTTAGGCTTTTTTATATTGCAAAAAGGATAGCTTTGTGTTATACTATCATAAGGATAAATGCTATCAACAGCGAAAGAAAGCCGTAAACGCACTTTATCAAAAACTACCCGACAAGATAAATGGGAAATTCTCTTCAATACTTTTTTGCCGTTCCCAATATCTGAGCGCAAAAATATTGCATA
>CANDLP010000341.1 GCA_947385505.1 uncultured Clostridia bacterium | reverse complement strand
CTATAACATCCTCTACGGTTCCGGCAGCTACCACCTCGCCGCCGTGTATGCCCGCCTCGGGACCGATATCTACAATATAGTCCGCCGCCCTCATAGTATCCTCGTCGTGCTCCACCACTATTACGGTATTGCCCAAATCGCGGAGATTTTTCAGGGTGGCTATAAGCCGATCGTTGTCTCTTTGGTGAAGTCCTATACTGGGCTCGTCCAGAATGTACAAAACGCCCATAAGAGAGCTTCCTATTTGCGTAGCCAAACGGATGCGCTGGCTTTCACCGCCTGACAATGTTCCCGAAGCGCGGGAAAGCTTAAGATAATTAAGCCCCACGCTTTGAAGGAAACCGAGTCTTGACTTTATTTCCTTCAATATTTGCTCGGCAATCATTTTTTCTCTTTTTGAAAGCTCCAGTCCGCATATAAACTCAAGAGCGCCGGTTATGCTGAAATTGCTCAGTTCGTTTATATTTTTTCCTCCCACGGTAACGGAAAGCGCTTCTTGCTTAAGCCTTTGACCGTGACATTCGGGACATTCGATTTCTGACATATAATCGGATATCTCGTCCTTCATATACTGGCTGTTAGTCTCACGGTAACGGCGTTCAAGGTTATTCACTATTCCTTCAAAATCGGTCATATAGTCTTTGTTTCCGTCCCACGGACGGGAAACGGGTATTTTTTCGCCGTTGGTGCCGTACAATATAACATTAAGAGCGGATCGCGGCAGTTCTTTTACAGGAACATCAACTGAAAATTTATAATGCTTGGCCAATGCGTCAAAATACATTTTCGCCATGCTTCCCTCGCCGTAAGTCCAGCCGCTGGCTTTTATGGCGTTCTCGCTTATTGAAAGCTCTTTATTGGGTATAACAAGATCTTCGTCAATACTCATATTGAAGCCTAAGCCCGAACAATGGGAACAAGCGCCGTAGGGATTGTTAAAGCTGAACATACGTGGGTTAAGGTCCTCTATGCTTACGCCGTGTTCGGGGCAGGCGTAATTCTGGGAAAAATGAAGTTCTTCTCCTCCTATAACATCTACGAAAACAACGCCCCCCGAAAGCCTTCCCGATGTTTCAATGCTTTCCGTAAGCCTCGATCTTACCGTTTCTTTTATTACAAGTCTGTCTATAACCGCCTCAATGTTATGTTTTTTATTTTTTTCAAGCTTTACCTGTTCCGAAAGGTCATACATTATACCGTCTATCCGTACATGAATAAAGCCCTGTTTTCTTAAATTATCTATTTCCTTGGAGTATTCTCCCTTCCTTCCGCGCACTACGGGAGCCATCACCTGTATCTTTGTACCGGTTTCAAGTTCCATTATCCTGTCGGCAATCTGATCAACCGTCTGCTGCTTTATTTCCTTACCGCATACGGGACAGTGAGGAATACCTATTCGCGCGTATAAAAGCCTTAAATAGTCGTATATTTCCGTAACCGTTCCCACCGTTGAGCGGGGGTTCTTTGAAGTAGTCTTCTGGTCTATGGAAATAGCGGGGGAAAGGCCCTCTATACTTTCCACATCCGGCTTTTCCATCTGTCCCAAAAACATTCTGGCATAAGATGAAAGACTTTCTATATACCTTCTCTGACCGTCGGCATAAATTGTGTCAAATGCCAGCGAAGATTTTCCCGATCCGGAAAGACCCGTCATTACAATAAGCTTGTCTCTGGGCAGTTCAAGGCTTATATTTTTTAAATTATGTTCTTTTGCGCCCTTGATTACTATTTTATTGTTAAGTGCCATATCATTTATCCTTCAGTTCCGTAATTTTATCTCTGAAATAAGCCGCCTGTTCAAAATCAAGCACTTTTGCGGCTTCACGCATGAGCGAGGTATACTGCTTGATAAGAGTCTGTCTTTCTTCTCTTGTAAGCTGCTTTTTCGGCTGTCCCTTTTTATCCGATTTAGCGGATATTTCTATAACATCTCGTACCTCTTTTACTATTGTTTTTGGTACAATGCCGTGTTCCTTGTTATAACTTTCCTGAATTTCACGGCGGCGGTTAGTTTCGTTAATGGCCGTTTCCATGGAACGGGTCACTTGGTCGGCATACATAATTACCATACCGTCGGCATTTCTGGCGGCGCGTCCGATGGTCTGAACCAAAGAGGTCTCACTTCGCAAGAATCCTTCCTTATCCGCGTCGAGGATAGCTACCAACGACACTTCGGGAAGGTCAAGCCCCTCGCGCAGCAGGTTTATACCGATCAATACGTCAAACTCGCCCAATCTTAAGTCGCGGATTATTTCCATACGCTGTACCGTATCAATATCATGGTGCATATATCTGACTTTTAAACCCATTTTTTCAAAGTATTTTGTCAGGTCTTCCGCCATTTTCTTGGTAAGGGTGGTTACCAAAACACGTTCCTTGCGTTCAATGCGGGTATTTATCTCGGACAGCAGATCTTCTATCTGCCCTTCAACAGGTCTTACCGAAATAATCGGGTCAAGAAGTCCCGTAGGTCTTATAAGCTGTTCCACCACTCTTACCGTATGTTCCTTTTCAAAGGGTCCGGGAGTGGCGGAAACATATATAACCTGATTTACCTTAGAATAAAATTCGTCAAAATTCATGGGCCGGTTGTCATAGGCGGAGGGAAGCCGGAAACCGTATTCCACAAGATTTTTCTTTCTCGCCGCGTCACCGCCGTACATTCCTCTCACCTGCGGAATGGTAACATGGCTTTCGTCGATAAGCATAAGAAAATCCTTCGGAAAATGGTCTATCAGCGTTAACGGCGTACTTCCCTCAGGACGCCCCGACAGTACTCTCGAATAATTCTCTATCCCCTTGCAGGTGCCTATTTCCCTGAGCATCTCAAGATCGTAAGCGGTTCTCTGGGCTATTCGCTGAGCTTCGATAAGCTTGTGCTCGTTAGTGAAATACTCTACCCGCTCTTCCATTTCACTTCTTATTTCCGCAAGGGCCTTGTCCAATCTTGCTTTATCAACTATATAATGACTGGCGGGAAATATAGCGGCATGCAGGAGCTCGCGTCTGACATTGCCCGTCACCACCTCGATCTCCGTTATCCTGTCGATTTCATCGCCGAAAAATTCCACTCTGAGCGCCGTCTCGGAAGGGTTTCCCGCAGGGAAGATCTCTACAATATCGCCTCTGACACGAAATTTGTTTCTCACAAAATTGATATCATTTCTCTCGTACTGTATTTCCACCAATCTGGCTATAAGCT
>CANDLP010000340.1 GCA_947385505.1 uncultured Clostridia bacterium | reverse complement strand
TATCTCATACTTTCTCGCCAGGATTCCCAATCCTTTTACATGATCGGAATGCTCATGAGTTACAAGAACCGCTTTAACGGAGGCTATATCCGCGCCTATTGAGATGAGACCGGCGCAAAAAGCTTTATAGCTGCACCCTACGTCTATTGCTATTCCGCTTTCTTTTGTTCCTATGTATGTTGAGTTTCCTTTGCTGGAGCTGCATATAGAGAGAAGCTTCACGGTTTTCTCCTTTTTGATGTTATTTTGCTTATTCAAATAAAATCTGTATGTGTTTTTTAATGTTTTTTTCACATAAACGTTTTAAAATCGAGAAGCCCCCTATGCTATTTTTTAATCATCTTACATTTAATATTTATTTTCAAATAATTTAGAAATAAATATTAAAGATGGCTAAAAAATACATCCGAAGCGCCGATATGGAATCACAATCGGCATTAGGAAACTTCTCGATTTTTATTTCATAATATTAAAAATAATTAAAGCGCTTTTCTCATTCCGTCTGTAAATACCCGCTTTACAATGTCCGCTCCCAAATTGCGGAGCTTTATTTCCATATCCTCATATCCACGTTCAATATGATAGATATCCTCAATTTCCGTAACCCCTTCGGTGGACAGTCCCGCAATTATAAGCGCGGCGCCCGCTCTAAGGTCCGAGGCCTTGACGGAGCGCCTGTCAAATGTTCAACGCCTTCTATGATTGCAACTTTTCCGTCAACCGAAATATCCGCTCCCATTCTTCTAAGCTCGTCCACATAGCGGAATCGGTTGTCAAACATACTTTCAGTCACTATGCTTGTGCCTTTGGCCATAGTGAGAAGAGCGGTTAGCTGGGGCTGCATATCGGTGGGGAAGCCGGGGTGGGGCATTGTCTTCACCGTGGTCTTTTCGTACCGTTCCTGCCCTATAACTCGGAGATATTCGTCATGCTCCTCAATTACAACGCCTATTTTTCTTAGCTTTGAGGTAATAGGCTCTAAATGCTTGGGAATTATGTTGTTTATGATAACGTCTCCCTTTGTGGCGGCGGCGGCTATCATATAGGTTCCCGCCTCTATCTGGTCGGGAATAATGGTGTATTCGGTTCCGTGGAGTTTATTTACTCCGCGTATTTTTATTACGTCGGTTCCTGCGCCCATAATATCGGCGCCCATAGAGTTCAGAAAATTGGCGAGATCGACTATATGCGGCTCTTTGGCGGCGTTTTCGAGAATAGTCAGTCCTTCGGCTTTACATGCCGCCAGTATTGCGTTAATGGTGGCGCCTACGGTTACACGGTCAAAATATATCTGTGTTCCCACAAGCTTGTCCGCTTTTATATCTACAATGCCGTGTTCGATATTGTAATCGGCGCCCAATGCCTTAAAGCACTTAAGGTGCTGGTCTATCGGACGGTCGCCTAAATCGCAGCCTCCGGGCATAGACACCCTCGCTCTGTTAAAACGGTTCAGCATAGTGCTTAGGAAGTAGTAGCTCGCTCTCATGGACCGAGCCATCTCGTAAGGAACGACCATATCGCGGATATGAGCCGCATCCACTCTGATAGTGTTTTTATTGAGTATTTTAACGTCGGCGCCCATCTCGGTCAGAATTCTGAGATCAATGGATACGTCGTTTATTTCCGGAACATTGTACAGGGTACAGGGACCGTCCGCCAGAATAGCGGCGGGAATAATGGCCACTGCGGCGTTTTTCGCTCCGCTTATGTTTACGGTTCCATGAAGTCTTCTGCCGCCGTTTATAATAAATTTATCCAATTTTAATGCCTGCCTCTTGTTTTATTTGAGGTTCACGAAACACCCTGATTTTTGCGGACATGCGGCATACTTATAATTGTAAAATTGCACGGTTTATTTTAAGAAATGCTTTTGTATAATGTCGTATTTAAATAAACAATATTACATACAACAGTACGCCATGAATGGGATTTATTTTACGCAAAAATTTTCGGAATCATCTGAACAATAATAGTATTTCAAAATGTCACCAAGATATTATACCATAAACAAATAAAAAATGAAAGGAAAATTCAAAAAATCTACATATTAACCAACAAATTCCCGCAATAGAAATAATTTTTCATCATTCGGTTAACTTATTTGCTTGTGTTTCCGTATATATGGCACATTTTAAATTTGCATACAATATATTGATTTTATATTAATTTCAAATAAACCGCATTATATCCGGTCGTGTTTTTTAAAAAAATATTTTGGTGCGGAATAATTGGGGGTTGGGGTTTAGGGTGTATGTAATTTGGGTTGGGTATTGTTTGTTTATTTGGTATCAGTATTAGGCTGCGGAATCAGAGGGGGTAGGTGTTTCGGTTGTATCTAATGTCTGATCGGTATTCTGTGTTTCTTCGGTATTTTGAGTATTTTGCGTTTCGGGTACGGTAGTTGTTTCAGCCGCCGTGGATTCTCTTGTGGCGCGGGTAGCTCTGGTTTTTTCCTCGGTTGTGGTTTCTTCGGGGGTGATCCTGATTATTTCCACCGATTCTATAATAATATCGGTTATAGGCTTTGAAGCAATTCCGTTTGAGTCGTCAAAGTCGTTTCCGAATGCGGTTTCTGCTTCGTTTATGGCCTTTAATGTATTCCCGCCGTCAACCACCTGTCCGAATACTGTGTCCTCTCCGTCGTATTCGTATATGCCGCCTACCTGTTGATAACGTTCTTTTACTTCGGCGGGAATGGAGTTCAGCTTCGTGTAATAATCCTGATAGTACTTTTTGTCTTCGGGAAGCAGACCGCTGACGATTTCCTCGTTGTCAAGGTCTTCCTTGAGCTTGGCGGCTATTTCGTCTATATTTACGGGTTCGCTGCTGTTTACTATGTAAAATTGGCGGTAGTTGCCCTTTGAATTTTTAGCCATACATACCGCTCCGTAGTAGTGGTTCATATACCTGTTTGTTTCCGTTCCGAAGTATTCTTTGTCGGAAACATCTCCGTCATAGCCTGTTCCCGAAAGGGAACCGCCCTGTATTAACTTATCCTTTACTACGCGGTGTATTATTCTGTTGTCATAAAATCCAAGATTAGTTGTCTCAATAAATTTTTTTACCGCCAGCGGCGCTACCTGCGGGAAAAGCTTTATGGTAATCTCCTCTTCATAGTCCTTAATTTTAAGAACGGCAAAAACATCGTTTTCCTCAAGGGTAGCTTCAACGGTATTTCCCATAAATGGTGTTTCTTTTGAACAGCCCGCCGAAA
>CANDLP010000339.1 GCA_947385505.1 uncultured Clostridia bacterium | reverse complement strand
GCACACTCTTTCCCTACACGACGCTCTTCCGATCTCTTATGAGTATACACCTAAAGGTGGGGCATCTGCTTCTCTGTATTCGTTGTCAAAAGTAAAGGAAAAATCAGCGCCAGCGGTAAATGATATTTATAATTCAAGTAAATTTAAAAGTACCTCTAAAACAGAAGTTGAGATGATATGTAATCGAGCTAAATTAGGCTATGATGCAGCAAAAGATGCACCCATAATAGAAATAAGTAGTGATATTAACAGATTTCAAGAAGCTGCCAAATTTATTGATAAGTATGAAGTAATAGAGGTTTATGATGGCAGCAATCCATATGAAACATCAGAAACGGGATTCCCTAAAACAATTTATACGCACGATCACCAATATTTTTTATTTGCTTTGACAGAAAACTATGGAAGCGACCAAAAATCATATTATGCTAAACAAGGGTATACCATTGATGCTTATATGATAATGGGTATTGGATTTGGAGAAAGCTCTGCCAAACAAGGGCATTCAAACCCGTTTGGCTCACGTACAGGGCTTTCTGATTCATCAGTAACAAAGGCAACAAACAGAGCTATAACAGCATTGCAAGCATGCGGACTTGCAAAAAACGAAGCCGAAGCCAAAGAATGGATGGAGAGTGATCCGTTTTATCAAGCGGCGGCTGAAGTTTTAAGTTATATGGATAATGGATATACATATAAATTTAATCTTAATGCAAGCGTTTATTCCTCAGCAGATCAAGCACATAAAAATGCAGAAATTTGGAGAAGTGCGGTTAAATCAGGTTATACTTCCGGAAAAAATTTTGCGTATAATTATTATAAATAACAAGCGGGAGGAAATATAACAATGTTATCAATCTCTTGCAGCAAAAAGAAGGTTAAATATTTTTTTGCCGCAGTTATTTCAATATTATGTTTCACACTCACAGCCTGTAACAATTCTCCGAGTACTCCTTCTCCTGCATTGACAGATGTTGTTGAAGAATCAGTTTCGTTAAAAGACAATATTGTCACATCTTCAAGTATTAAAGAAATCTCCGCTGAAATATCAAATACAACCGATAATGTAACTTCCTCGGAAACTGTTGAATCGGAACAAACATACGAATATGTGATTTCTCCAACCGCCAATATTGAAATACCCGTTAAACGTCCTTTTGGGCCTATTGCTGAAGCAGCCGACAGTAATGTCGCCGAAATAACGGAAGATGATATAATTGCCTGTGTTTCACTTGCCGAAAAAAAGACAGTTTCTTATGATATGTATGCTAAGCCGATAATAGAAATAGATGTGTGTGATCTTGATTTCGATGGGCAGGACGAAGTACTTGTCTACCTTACGACAGGATCGCAGGAAATATATATGTATGAAAAAGTAAACGGTGAAATGGAGGAAGATTGTCATTTTGGTTTAGGACAGTTAAACAAGGTTTTCTTTCTCGATCTTCACGCCTTCCACGGTGAAGAAAATTACGCGTATTTTATTTTTCACTATGACGGAAACGCGCATATGGATTGTGACGTACTTGCGGCAATAAAACGCAAAAACGGCGAATATTATATTGACTACCTGCTTTCATGGGGAACGCTTCAATATGAAATAACCAAAATAACTTTTATCGGAGATTTTTACAGAAAAGGCTGGAATAACGGAGAGGGGTATATCGACATTACGTTAGGCGTAGACTACGACAATATAACAAAAGAGGAATTTGTGGAGCTTTACCGGCAATATACGGGTAAGGAACCGATACTGCAACATTGATTTTTGAAAATTGTGTGAAATTTTCAAAAAAGTGTAACAAAACTGCGGTGAAAAACGTTGTCTAATAGAAGCAAAATTAGCGAAGTAGTAAAGAAAGTGAAAAATCAGATAATGTTTCGGGCGTTTCGGAGAGTAGCTTTGCATAAGTTTTGAAAAAATGGTATCAAAACACCCAGTTTATACAATTTTAGATTATTTTTTTGAAAAATAAGTATAACGTATTATTACGAGGCAATATAAGAAGTTGATTATCATAGTCCAACCAGCCTGTGGAATCAAAAGGCTGTTTGACGAAATCGGCAGATCACCGACAAACCAATCGGCATATTTTGATAATGATTTTGTATCCGAGGCTTTCAAAAGTCTCGGGTATTTTTTTGCCCAAAATAGAATAATACCTTGGAGCAGGTCACCTCCCGAATTCAGATTTTTATCACAAAAATAGAAATCTGAATTACAGGAGGGACAAAAATGTCCAAAAAATACACTATTAAAAACGGACTTACCGTTGAAGTTTCCGGGGAATTGCACGAATACCTTAAAAAATCCGATCGAAAGATTAGGTACATCGAAAAGGATCTGAAACGCAACAAATACAAAATTGACATGGAAGAAGAAACCGTCACAGTAATTGCCAGCCGTGAAGATTCGTTGAACAGGTTGATGGATATCGGAAAGGACTATCCGCAGCAATCATCGGACTTTCAGGAGTCTGTAATTGAAAAAATCATGCTTGAACAAGCACTTGAAAAGCTGAACGAGAAAGAGAAATACTTGATCGTTCAGCTTTTTTATTTTGCAGAAGCGAGCGCTCATTGGCAGCGGAATTAGGCGTAAGCCAATATACCGTTAATCGAGACAAGCATAAAATTCTCAAAAAGCTAAAGATTGAAATTGAAGACTAAATTTGTTGTGAAATTGCATAAGCGAGAAAAAAAGATTTATGCAATTATAACAAAAATGCAAAAAACAAGCTTTTTTTGCCTATCAAACACCCCTTCCCAACGGCGAATATTATAGAGGGGCAAAAAATCCCTTCATTGTTCTTTGAAAATTTAATATCAATATTTCAGATACTTTCCCCTATGCAGCCTATACGGTTGAAAGCGACAGGAACCTTGCGCCAAGACATGTGCGGCATCGGTAAGCAAAATTCGGACGAGCACCCGAGGGCGGTTAGCCCAATGAGTAAATCTCAAAAAACAAGTTCAAGAAGAATTTTACATACGCTGCCAAGATGCACACCGAGCGATAAAGAGCAGTTCCCAAAACCGATTTGGCAGTCGGTGCGCGATGACCTGCACAGGGGGATAATGATACTTCCGTTCAGTCACAGTTCACACAATGAGGGCGGCGGCATGAGAACCATGCTGAGGTGAGATTCCTATGATGCTGTGCCAACAGCAGTCTGAAATATTCCCTTTTATCGGGGTTGTCGGGGACAAATACGATAAAGAACTA
>CANDLP010000338.1 GCA_947385505.1 uncultured Clostridia bacterium | reverse complement strand
GGAATCTACGATATAGGGTACTGCGTTCATAAAGCCTATTGGCGTAAGGGATACGGGAGCGAAATTGTTTCGGTGTTGTTAAATTGGATAAAATCTATTGGGGGAACAAGGGTTACAGCCGAAGCGGCAAAAGAAAATAAGGCTTCCTGTACGCTTTTGGAAAAGCTCGGATTCGAGATTGTGAAAGAAGGAAATTTCAAAAAGTACAATATGAATATATGTTATGACAGCTTGATTTACAAAAAGATATTATAGGGAAACAGATTGAGCAGCGGAGGATATTCAAAGATGGCAGGTTATAGTATTCAAAATAAAAAGGCATGGGAATATAATGCATATGAGTTTTGGGTGAAACAATCGGGTCCCCCGGCTGAAAGGGCAAAAATGGACTTAGAAAATCCTATGGGAATGTTGAGAAGATATTCGGATTACTTTGATACCTACTGTGGTATTAAAATTGCTAATATATGCGGTTCCTGCGGAAAGAAAGCTGTTCCCTTGGCTGTTTTGGGAGCAGAAGTTACTGTCTTTGATATTTCAGAAGATAATAGGAAATATGCACTTGAGGTCGCCGCCGCCGCAAGAGTGGATTTGAATTTTGAAGTATGCGACATATTGGAAATTGATATAGAGAAATACGGAAAATATTTTGATGTCGTGTTTATGGAAGGAGGGGTATTACATTACTTTCACGATATTGATGAGTTTATGCGCATTATGTACTCATTATTGAAAGCCAACGGCAAAATGATATGCAGCGATTTTCATCCCTTTACCAAAATATCGGATATATTGAACTTTGAACAACCGACTATGAGTTACTTTTCAGAGGAAATTTTTGAAGGAGAAATGGCACATGCACGTTTCTTTGAAGAAAATATTCGAGAGCAGATGCCGAAGTGCAGTTATAGAAAGTATACGATTAGTGAGATCATCAATTCAGTTATAAATAATGGTTTTATGTTAAAAAAGTTTGATGAACATCCTGCATGGACAAATGAAAAGATTCCGGGAGAGTTTACTGTTGTAGCAAATAAACAATAACCTTTTTATGTGATATCCACAGTTGGATTTTTCTTTAGCAAATATAAGAAATAGAAAAGGAAAAAAGCAAAAATGAAAATAACGGTAATACATGGTCAAAGCCATAAAGGCTCCACATATCATCTGGCACATTCGCTTGCGGAAAAGCTTGGGGGTGAAATTACCGAATTTTTTCTTCCGAAGGATTTCGATCGGTTTTGTGTTGGGTGTACAAAATGCTTTGTTGAATCGGAAACACAATGCCCCCACTACGAAAAGCTTTTTCCTATCACAAAGTCGATAGATGAGTCGGACGTTCTGATATTGGCAAGTCCCGTTTATGTTTATCACGCAACCGGCGCTATGAAAGCTTTTCTTGACCACTACGGCTGGCGCTGGCTTGTACATCGTCCCGAAGAAAAGATGTTTTCAAAGCAGGCGGTTTGCATTTCCACCGCCGCAGGAGCGGGCATGAAAAGCACAAATAAGGATATGGCGGACAGCGCTTTTTGGTGGGGGATTGGAAAAATATACAAATTTGGCGCGGCGGTAAACGAAACTTCTTGGGAAAGGGTTAAGGACAGGAAAAAACAGGCGTATGACAAAAGGCTTTCCCTATTGGCAAAGAAAATAACAAAAAAACAAGGCAAGGTTAAACCGTCCCTTAAAACAAAAGCTTTTTTTAACGCTATGAGAATAATGCAAAAAAACGGCTTTAATCCGGCAGACGCCGAGTATTGGAAGGCAAAGGGCTGGACGGAGAAAAAACGTCCGTGGAAGCAATAAAGCGGTTTATAGCAAAGGGGAGAATTACAATGACGGAAAAAGAAATGTGGGAAATTTTTTCAAGGGAAAATAATCTTGAAAACAAGGAATACGAAGCATGGGCTTACGGCGATGATCCGGACAAGCTGGCGGAGCTTACGTTAAACGGGATAAAGACTGCTACCTGTTCCGCATATTATTGGTATGAAAAAGAGGGAGAAAAATTGCCTGAAACCGGTGAATACAGCGTTATTTTAAATTCAAAAGGCGAGGCGGTATGCGTCACAAGAACCGTAAATGTGTATATCGAGCGGTTTAAAAATATTTCCGAAGATCACGCCTATAAAGAGGGCGAAGGCGACAGAAGCCTTTCATACTGGAGAAAAGTCCATAAGGATTTTTTCACAAAAGAGCTCTCCGAAATCGGGATTGATTTTGATGAAGATATAAAGCTTGTATGCGAGGAATTTGAAGTAGTATACAAGTAACAGTAATACTGAAATATTTACGAAAAAGGTATACAGGTATATAAATGAACGATTTAATTATAAGAAACGAAACCCGTGAGGATTACATTATAGTTGAAGAAATCATACGCGAAGCATTTTGGAACGTAAACTTACCGGGCTGTGACGAGCATTATCTTGCGCATATTCTGCGGGAACACACGGATTTTGTGCCGGAACTTGATCTTATTGCACGGTTAGACGGACGTATTGTGGGGAATATAATGTACACAAAATCAAAGCTTATTGACGAAAACGGAAATGAAGATGAAAAACGTATTCTGACCTTCGGTCCCATAAGCGTTTTGCCGAAATTTCAGCGGAAAGGCATAGGAAAGGCGCTTATGAAAGCTTCCTTTGAGAAAGCAAAAAAGTTGGGTTATGACGCGGTTATTATTATGGGAAGTCCTGCCAACTACGTTTCAAGCGGCTTTAAAAGCTGTAAAAAATACAACATTTCCGCAAAAGACGGTACTTTTCCTTTGGCAATGTTTGCTAAGGAACTTAGAGACGGTGCTTTGGACGGAAAAAGAACGTATTTTTGCGAAAGTTCCGCCTATGATGTTGACCCGGTAAAAGCCGAGGAATTTGACAAAAACTTTGAACCTAAGATAAAAGAGTATAGATCAAGCCAAGAGGAGTTTTATATTTACAGCCGTTCCATTATAGTTTAAGCGGCGGTGGCAAAAGCGGTTATACGAGAATTTACGGAGAAAACTTTATGAACAAAAACGAAGTTTGCACATTGGAAATAACCTCAATCTCAAACGACGGCGCGGGTGTAGGCAGAGATAAGGACGGCAAGGTGATTTTTGTGCCGATGAGCGCTGTTGGAGATGTGTGCAAAGTAAAAATACTGAAAGCAAAAAGCACCTACTCTTACGGTAAAATAGAGGAAATACTGACTCCTTCACCCGACAGGATCAAAAACGACTGTTC
>CANDLP010000337.1 GCA_947385505.1 uncultured Clostridia bacterium | reverse complement strand
GCGGCATCTTTAAAAATAGACTTTGTCTATTTTTAAAGCGAAAACAGTATAAGGAGAATTATTATGAAAGACATTCTGGAAGTAAAAGACCTTTGCAAAACATATGTGGTAAACAAGCGGCAGAACAACGTATTGAGAAACGTAAGCTTTCATATCGCCAAAGGCGAAATGACGGCGGTAATGGGACCGTCGGGATCTGGAAAATCCACCTTGCTGTACGCCGTTTCGGGAATGGACGGAATAACCGCGGGAGAGGTAAAATTTTGCGGCAGTAATATATCCGAAATGAACTGTAAAGAACTGGCGGAGCTTAGGCTTAATGAGATGGGATTTATTTTCCAGCAGATGTATATGCTGAAAAATCTTTCCATATTGGACAATATAATACTTCCCGCCTGTCAGTCGAAAAAAGCAAAGGAATCACGCCGCGAGACCGCCGAACGGGGGCGTGAGCTTATGCGGCGGTTGGGAATAATCGACATAGCGGACAACGACATAAACGAGGTATCGGGGGGACAGCTTCAGAGAGCCTGTATCTGCCGCAGTATGATAAATGCGCCGCAGATGATATTTGCCGACGAGCCGACGGGGGCGCTTAACCGTTCGGCTTCGGACGAGGTAATGGAGGAGCTTATTAAGCTTAACGATGCGGGAACCACCGTAATGCTGGTTACTCATGACGTAAAGGTTGCGGCAAGGTGTACGAGAGTTATGTATATAGTTGACGGGAACATAAAAGGGGAGTATAATTATATGGAGACGGGAGCGGGAAAAGAATTGCGCGAAAGGGAAAGAGCGCTTAACGGTTGGCTTATGGAAATGGGCTGGTAAAATTGGGCTGTAAAAAGGAAGTAGGGTGTGGGACAAAGTCCCACGAAGTGAGCGATTGATACCGACAAAGAAGCCAGGCGAAGCCGCCGCTTCGGGCGTTGACATGCCGACATAATAAATATAATACTATAGCAATCCATAAAAAAATAACCCTCAACTTGTTCATCGAAAAGATTTTTATATTAT
Organism: uncultured Clostridia bacterium; assembly: GCA_947385505.1. Lineage (GTDB taxonomy): Bacteria > Bacillota > Clostridia > Oscillospirales > Ruminococcaceae > Ruminiclostridium_E. The sequence continues at coordinate 2,254 of CANDLP010000337.1, read as the reverse complement.
TACGTTGCGTATTCGGGGCTTTGCCCCGGACCCCACTTCCTTTTTGCAGTGCAAAAAGGAAGCGAAAAAAACAGTGCGCGGCTTCGCCTCTTTTTTATTGCTATAAAATATGGAGTGATCAAATTGACCGATATCCTTATAGTAGAGGACAACAAAGAGCTGTCCGGACTCTTATGCGACTTCCTGAGAAACGAGGGCTATGCGGTAAGCGCGGCTGAAACAGGTGAAAAAGCCTTGCTTCTGTACGAAAGGTACGGGGCAAGGCTTGTGGTATTGGACATAATGCTGCCGGGAATTGACGGTTTTTCGGCGCTTAAAAAAATAAGAGAAAAAAGCAATGCCCCCGTTCTGATCGTTTCGGCAAAGGGCGAAAAGGAGGACAAGCTGAACGGTCTTAATCTGGGCGCGGACGATTATATTGAGAAGCCTTACGACATCGACATAATGCTGGCTAAAATAGCGGGAATATTTAAGCGCCGCTACTCTTTGGATACGCTTACCGAAGGAGATATAACCGTTGACAGGATTAACCGCTCCGTTTATAAAAACGGGGTTTTTATTGAAACCACCTCTAAGGAGTTTGAACTTCTCCTTTTGCTTATGGAGAACAAAAACAGACCTCTCGCCAAGGAATACATTTTCAACACTGTCTGGGGCAGCGACAGCTTTTCCGAGCCTCAGACACTTACGGTGCATATCAAACGGTTAAGAGAGAAAATAGAAGCCGATCCCAAAAACCCCGAAAAAATCGTGACCGTATGGGGCACCGGCTATAAATTTGCGGAATAACTATACTGTGATTTGCAAACAGCATAAGCAGCGTTCCGAAAGAAAGGGCTCCGAGATGAAATCCTTTACGAAATTACTTATCGCCGTTATCGTTTGTTTAATTCTTACCGTACTGCTGACTAATCTTTTACTTGTTTTCGGGAGCAGCAACAGTAACGCCCGCGCTTATAGGGTGGAAATAAACAGAGCTTGCAAATATTTGAAAGGCTCCGATAAAATCTCCGATCTTTCGGAATTCCCTCATATAACCAAAATCGAAAAGCAGCCCGAAGCTTTGACGGCGGATTTTTTCGATTCCGAAAGCGATTACCTTATAAAAGAGATAAACGGTGCGCTGTACCGATTTGAATATATGCGGGACAATAACGCCGATTCAAACCTGCTGCTGCCGATAAATATAATTTTGCTTACTATATCGGGCTTTGTGGTTTTTGTGCTTTTATATGTGAAAAATAAAATACTTAGTCCCTTTGAAAAATTGTCGGAGCTTCCGTTCGCGCTGGCTAAGGGTAATCTTACCGTCCCCGTAAAGGAAAATAAAAATCACTTTTTCGGGAAATTTCTGTGGGGAATGGATCTGCTCCGCGAAAATATCGAAAAACAAAAACAAAACGAACTTGAGCTACAAAAGGAAAAAAAGACGCTTCTCCTTTCCCTCTCCCACGATATAAAAACTCCGCTTTCCGCCATAAAGCTTTATTCAAAGGCTCTGTCGAAGGGGCTTTACACTGATCCCGAAAAACAGCTTGAAATCGCTTTTGCGATAGAACAAAAAGCCGACGACATAGAAGCCCGCACCGCCGAAATAATTACGGCGGCAAAGGAGGATTTTCTTTCCTTTGAGGTAAACAATACCGCGTTTTATTTGTCGCAGCTTTTGAAAAATATAAAAGATTACTATTCCGAAAAGCTTAAGCTTATCAGCGTCCCGCTGAATATATCCGAATATTCGGACTGTCTGATAAACGGCGATCCCGACCGCGCCGAAGAGGTGATACAGAATCTTATGGAAAACGCTGTTAAATACGGGGGCGGAAACGCTGTTGGGATAAATGTCTCGGAGGAAGAGGGCTGTATCCTTATATCGGTTTCAAACGGCGGCGCGGCGCTTTCCGAAGAGGAGCTTCCCCATATTTTTGAAAGCTTCTGGAGAGGAAAAAATTCTCTTAATGTCAGCGGAAGCGGTTTGGGGCTTTATATTTGCCGACAGCTTATGAGAAAAATGAAAGGGGAGATATTCGCCGAATCGGACGGGGACAGGCTTACGGTGACGGCGGTGTTCGGGAAGACGTAATACTATTTTCAAATAAATGAATGGATAAAATATGGTTTATTTGAAAATAGTGCTTAGGGTGTAATTTAGAATTAAACGATAGACCTTGTAAAATTTTGTCTATCGTTTAATTCTAAATTATAGCAGTCCAAAAAAAGAATAAATAGCGGCGAAGCCGCACCTGTCTTTTTC
>CANDLP010000336.1 GCA_947385505.1 uncultured Clostridia bacterium | reverse complement strand
GATATTTCCAGAACTCTTCCCGCTTCGGAAATAAGGTAATATTTTCCCGAAATATAAAAGTTAGCCAATGGCACAGCAGGTTCTGCGGTTATCACCAGCTTATCCGGAAATCCCCTTCCGATTTTGGCGTCATCGATATACACCAATTTTGATATTATATTGTTTTCCGCCTCATCTATATCTATCCTGAGAAGATTTTCGCCAAGCTCTATTCCGGCCGCGGCAATGATCTCTTCGTCAGTATACTGTGTATCGCCTATGACTTCATAGCGCTTTATATTGAAAAGAACCGTTACGGATAAAACCGCGACTACCGCAACAGCCACTATTCCACATAAAAAATAGTATAAAATATAGCTTCCGTGGCGTTGTTTTTTTCTTTTTTTCTTTTGATAAGCGTTTGCGTTTTTTTTGTTTACAGCGCTTTTTCCGCCCTTTTTGGGAGTATTGCCTTTTTTTGCCGCCGAAGCTTTTTTCTTTTTTCCAGGATATGTTCTTTCGGTTCTTACCGCGTTTTCTTCGGGATATTGTTTTTTTATGCGCTGTCTTTCGGGGCTTATGGGGGGATTTTCTCTTTTCACGGGTTTGGACTTTCCCCGTGCGTTTACATTTTTTTTGCCTTTGGAGGAGTTTTTGACCGACTTTTTCTTATCGGTGCCGTAATACTCATCAAAAAGCTGCTGATCGCTCAGGCTTTTTCTTTTTTTTCTTTCAAATTCGGGCATTTTCCTTAAAATCGACCAAAAGCCGACTCTCCTCCTTTAAACTTCCATTACTTTTTATACCGTTTATATCCCAATTTTTTAAAGCCTTGTCATATTCTCCTTATATCCGCCCCCACGCTTCTCAGTACTTTTTCAATACTTTCATATCCTCTGTCCACATGACATATCCCCGATATCTTACTGGTTCCTTCTGCCGCCAGTCCTGCGGTTATCAAAGCCGCGCCGCCGCGCAGGTCAGTTGCCACAAGCTCTGCGCCCGACAGACTTTTTACTCCCGTAACCACGGCTACTTTTCCCTCGACGCTTATTTTGGCGCCGAGTCTGGTAAGCTCCGATGCGTGCTTAAATCTGTTTTCAAAAATATTTTCCACAAATACCGTTGTACCCGAAGCTATTGTCGTCAGAGCCATCAAAGGAGGCTGAGCGTCGGTGGGAAAGCCGGGGTGAACATTTGTCCTTATTGTCCCCGGAGATATCAAAGGACGGTGAAGATTTATAAAAATATTGTTTTCTTCCCGCTTTTTGCCGTAGGAGTAGACGCTGCATCCCATTTGTTCCAGCACCGCTGTTATCGGTCTCAGATCGCCGCTGTTCACATCGGTAAGTATAAGCTCGCCTCCTGCCGCGCCGCAGCAGCAAAGGTAAGTCGCCGCCGCTATTCGGTCAGGCATTATCCTGTGCTCGCATGGAGAAAGACTTTCCACGCCCTCTATCGCTACGGTGCTCCCCCCGGCTCCGCTGACCCTGCCGCCGCATTTGTTGATAAAATCAGCCAGGTCAACTATTTCCGGTTCTCTCGCCGCGTTGTGTATTTCTGTAACTCCCCGTGCAAGCGCCGCCGCCAGCATTATGTTTTCCGTAGCGCCTACCGAAGAAAAGGAAAGCGCTATTCGCGCGCCGTGCAGTCCCTTCGGGGCGGTGCATTCCAGATATCCGTGTTTTTCTTCGATATCCGCGCCCATTTCCCGAAGCGCCGCCAGATGGAAATCAATGGGACGAGGCCCCAGTTCACAGCCGCCGGGAAAAGACAGCCGACAGCTTCTGCACCTTGTAAGTACCGGACCCAAAAAGACAATGGACGACCTCATTTCCCTCATAAGGGAGGTGGGAACCTCCGTGCCCTTTATCACCGAAGCGTTGACGGTAACGGTAGTCTGTTCTCTTTTGCACTTGCATCCGAGACATTCCAATATACGACAGGCAGCGTCGCAGTCAGACAGCCGCGGACAATTATGAAGCGCCGATTCTCCGCCGCACAGCACACAGGCAGCCAATAAGGGCAAGGCGCTGTTTTTCGCGCCCTGGACGGCTATCTCGCCTTCCAGCCGTCTTCCGCCGTTTATAACGATACGCTGTTGCTCCGCCATAGTAATCACCCTTTCTAAAGCATTTTACCTTTCAGTGTATGCCAAAGGGCGATTTTTGGTTAAAATCTTTATTATTGCTCCGCCAATTAAAGCTTGCCGCAAGACGCAGGCGAAAATAAAAAATATCAAGGAAAAAATCGCAGCAATATGCGATATTGCGAGCATTTTTGACGCGGAGATTTTTTATTTACGTCAAGTATTGCGGAAAGATTTAGTTGGCGGAGCAATATAATACCGCGCAAAACCGCATTCGGTTTGCGCAATGCTGTCTTATGTCTTTACTTATATTTTATTTGCTTTTTACAAGATCAAGTATTTCACTGAGTATAACATCAACCGCGTTGGTTTTGGCCATTTGTCTTGCCCTTATTCCCATTTCCTCCAATTTTACGGTATCTTTGTATAAACCGCTCACCGTTTCTATAAGCCATTTTCCGTCCATATCCTTGTCCTCGCAAAGTATTGCCGCCTGTGCGTCCTGCAAGGTTTTTGCGTTATAGTACTGATGATTTTCCGTAGCATTGGGATAAGGCACAAGTATGGACGCTCTCCCGATAGCAGTTACCTCGGTAAGAGTCATTGAGCCTGCTCTGGATACTATCAGATCGGCTGCGCACATACATGTATACATATTGTCGATGTATTCCTTAAGAATAAGCCTTTCGGAATTCTTATCCACTTTATTTTTATCAAGCAGTTCTCCGAAGATATCCTTTCCGTTTCCTCCGTAGGAATGAATATGGTTTATGCCTCCGGTCGACTGCTCCCAGGCCATCAGCTCTGCCACGGCGGAATTTATTCGGTTGGCGCCGAGACTTCCGCCGAAAGAGAGAACGGTAAAGCCTTCGGGAAGTCCAAGTCTTTTCCGCGCCGAAGCCTTTTCCTCAATGGGAATATTGTTTCTCAAGGGATTTCCCGTTATAACGCACTTATCGCGGTGTTTAAGATATTTCAAAGTATCCTCGGAAAACACAAACACCTTGTCCGCTGTTTTGGAAAGGAGTTTTGTGGTGATTCCGGGATAAGAATTACTCTCATGAGTAACGGTTTTTATTCCCATGCGAGCCGCTTCCCTTAAAACCGCGGCGCATACATATCCCCCCGTTCCGACGCATATGTCGGGTTTAAACTCTTCTATAAGCTTTTTTACCCTCGGAAAAGCCGCCGCATAGTAATAAATGGCTTTGG
>CANDLP010000335.1 GCA_947385505.1 uncultured Clostridia bacterium | reverse complement strand
TGCCGATTTTGAATGGGACGGCACAATAGGTGATATCTGAAAAGCCGCAGTTTGCACAATTTCTGCTAACTGCGGACGCTTTCTGCGTCGGATTCATTGTTGTAATATAATTTTTTATAGCAAGCATAACCCGTCAATGCTTCCCGAAAGGAAAATGCAGACAATGAAGGAATATTTCAGCAGCATTCGCTTTAGATTATGGATAATTTTCGTATTGTTCACTTTGGTGACAATGGGCGTACTGTTTGTTTCCCGCTCCGTTCTTACGCCGTTTTTTTACGGAAAATACAAAAAAAACGAATGTATTAACGCTGCCAATACCATAGAAAGATTGGTTACTTCGGAAAACTGGAGTCAGTATGATAACAGCGACGTCGCGTATCTGAAATCCATAGTTCAGGATATGGCTGTCGGCCACCAGTTTGATATAATCGTAAACCTTCCCGAATCTATGCGAAATATTATGGTGTTAAAGTCGGGGGAAGGTGAAATACTTACTCGAAGCGTAAGCGACGAGATAAAATACAGCCTTTTCAGTAAGGATGACGGCACTATTATAAGCAATGTGGAGCTGAATAATTCCGACGGTATTATTTTAGCCAAATGCGTAAAGCAGGAATACAATAACTTGGTTTATATTCCCGCCTATATCTTTATTTTCAGCTATACGGAGCCAATAGGCACCACTTTAAGCATTGTAAATTCAATATCGTATATATGCGCCAATATTATACTGCTGTTTGCCTGTATAGTATCAATTATTATTTCTTCCCATATCGTAAATCCTCTTGTTAAGATTTCCAAAAACGCCAAAAGTCTTATTAAGGGCGAATTTAATATGACTATCAGGCACGGGGAATACGACGAGATCAAGACGCTGACCGAAAATCTCAACGCCGCTTCCGCCGAGATATCCAAAACGGAAACTCTCCGTAACGATCTTATGGCCAATGTTTCGCATGATCTTAAAACTCCGCTTACCATGATAAAGGCGTATGCGGAGATGATAAGGGATCTTTCGGGCGACAATCCGGAAAAAAGACTTAAACATTTAAAAGTAATCATAGACGAAACCGACAGATTGACGCTGCTGGTAAACGACATACTGAATCTTTCCAAACTGGAAAGCGGCGTTGCGGAGATAAATCTGAGCGTATTTGATCTGTCTCAGCTTTTGAAGGATATTATAAGCCGCTTCTCTCTTCTTGATAACACAAGAGATTACACAGTCAGTCCGGAGATGGATGACGGCATTATGATAGAAGCGGATCAGCAAAAAATAGAACAGGTGGTTTACAATCTGGTCAACAACGCTATAAATTATATCGGCGAGGATAAGCTGGTTACGGTTAAACTGCATAAGAACGAAAACGGCAGGGCGCGGTTCGAGGTTTCTGATCACGGACCCGGTATTCCTAAGGAACAAATACCTTATATCTGGGAAAGATATTATAAAGTTGACCGTTCGGAAAATTATAAGCGTGTTGTCAAAGGCACCGGCCTCGGATTATCTATTGTAAAGGAAATTTTTACGGTACACGGTTTTGATTTCGGATGTGACAGCGTGGAGGGAAGCGGAAGCACCTTCTGGTTTGAATTTCCCGTTTATACGGAACCTGAGCCGACGGAAACGAAAGAACTTCTTAAACCGTGATGAGAAAATTTATTTATAAAATCGGCGAAGATTTTGAGGGAAAAGAGGCGAAGGCCTTTCTTAGGCATATGGGGTACTCCGCCGATATTATCAAGGAACTGAAAAAAGGATATCTAAAGGTAAACGGTGAAGCGGCTTACGTTGTAAGGACTCTCAAAACCGGTGATTTGCTGGAAACGATTTTTCCTGATGAGGATTCCGATATTGAACCTAATGTCAATCCGAAAATAAAGCTTATATTTTCCGATGAGGACATTGCGGTGATGTACAAGCCGCCTTATGTGCCAACTCATCAGAGCTTAGGCCACTACCGCGACACTTTGGCCAATCACTTTGCTTCACTCTTTCCCGATACCCGCTTTCGTGCGGCAACAAGGCTGGATAAAAATACGTCCGGTCTGTGTCTTATGGCGCTTAACAGGCTGTCCTCCGCAATTATATGCGCAAACAGGCCGAAAAAGCTTTATTATGCCGCCGTTAAAGGGGATATTCCTTTTTCGGGTACTGTGGACGCGCCTATAGAAAGGGAGCGGGAGGGGTTTATAAAAAGAACCGTAACGCCTTATGGCAAGCCTGCGGTCACTCATTTTAAAACGGTTAAGGAAAAAGGAGAGTACAAGCTGCTGGAGATAGAGCTTGAAACGGGGCGCACTCACCAAATACGGGTGCATATGTCGTATATCGGATTTCCGCTTCTGGGTGATGAGATGTACGGAGGAGACGCTAAGCTCATTTCACGGCAGGCGCTGCACTGCGGCAGGATTGAGTTTTTTCATCCGATTTCCAAAGAGAGAATGTGCTTTGTACAGCCTGTTCCGGAAGATATGGAGAAGATTTTTGAATAACGTGAAAACCGCTTTTGCTATTGCAAGGCGGTTTTTTATGAATGTTTGTAAAATCGGCTGTAAATTGCGTTAAATTCAGTTACATTATTGTATACTTTTCTATTGACAAAATTGTAAAAAAATGTTATTCTATATATTGATAATAGAATTAAATGATTTTAATCCGTGAAGCATTATATACCGATTTCGATGAAAAAATAAAAAAGAAATGTGAGTGATCCTTGTGAAAAATATTATTTCTCTGTGGAAAAAGCCTTCGCCCGAAAAAGGAGGAAAGCTTCTGGGTGTGTTTAACGCGGTGTTGGCGCTTACGCTTATGGGGCTTACGTTTTGGGAGTATTTGGCGGGAAAAGAGCACAGCATACTGTTTTACATGGCAATAGAGTTTTTAGTGGCTCTGGTGTCGGTAGTAATGACGGTCAGTACGCAAACCTGCGGGTTTGTGCTTTCATTGGCTGTAAATGTGATAAGAGTCGGGCATTATGCCGTTAATGCAATGGCGGACGGAGGGCTGAACAATATTCAGACCGCCTACGGACTGATTTTTTCTTTAACTGTAATATCCGTAGTGTCTTTGGTGTACATAATACTGTTCAGGATCAACAGCCGTCTTAAACCGCTTCTTAAGGAGAACTCCGAGCGGAACGAATTGATTGAGGAGGCGAAAGCTGCCAACGAAAGGGTTGAGGAAAGTTCAAGAATAATTGATAAAAACGAAAAAGAGCTGTACCATCTCGCTTTTTAGATCGGAAGAGCACACGTCTGAACTCCAGTCACGGAGCGTCATCT
>CANDLP010000334.1 GCA_947385505.1 uncultured Clostridia bacterium | reverse complement strand
CCGTGTGGCAGCGCTGGCAGGTGCCTACGTTATGAAGATGCTCTTCAACCTTAACAAGCAGCCCCTGTTCCTCCAAGTCGGCAACCATGGCTTTTCTCGCTTCGTAGCGGTCCATTCCCGCGTACTTTCCGCCCTTTTCGTTTATGGTGGCGTCCTTGTTCATTACATTGATTATTTCCAGATCGTGACGGAGTCCTACCTCGTAGTCGTTAGGGTCGTGGGCGGGAGTGATTTTAACAACGCCTGTACCGAATTCCATATCAACATATTCGTCTGCAATAACGGGTATCTCTTTATTTACCAAGGGCAATATTACCTTTTTGCCTATTATTCCCTTATACCGCTCGTCTTGGGGATTTACCGCAACGGCGGTATCGCCTAAAAGAGTTTCGGGGCGGGTGGTGGCTATTTCAACAAAGCCGCTTCCGTCGGCAAAGGGATATTTTATGTGCCAGAAGTGACCCGCCTGTTCCTCATATTCGCACTCTATGTCGCTTATGCTGGTCTTACAGTTGGGGCACCAGTTGATTATTCTTTCGCCGTGATAAATTAAGCCTTCGTTATAAAGATCGATAAATACTTTCTGTACCGCTTTTGAACAGCCTTCGTCAAGGGTAAAGCGCAGTCTGTCCCAGTCGCAGGAGCAGCCTAATTTTGTAAGCTGTTGACATATTCTCCCCGCGTACTTGTCTTTCCATTCCCACGCTCTTTTAAGGAACCCCTCTCTGCCAACATCGTCCTTGGTCAGCCCTTCTTCCTTCATGGCGGCAACAATCTTAGCTTCCGTGGCAATTGAAGCGTGGTCCGTGCCGGGGAGCCAGAGGGTGCAGAAGCCCTGCATTCTCTTATAGCGTATAATTATATCCTGAAAGGTTTCGTCAAGGGCGTGCCCCATATGAAGCTGTCCCGTAATGTTGGGAGGGGGGATAACTATGGTAAAGGGGGTTTTGTTATGGTCAATCTCGGCGTGGAAATATTTCTTTTCCAGCCAGTTTTGATATATCCTGTCCTCAAAATCTTTTGGGGAGTAGGTTTTGGCTAATTCTTTCTTCATTTTTTGTTTATGTCCTTTCTTTTTCTGTTTATTAAGGCAAATATGTTCCATCGTCGCCCATGGCTTCAAAGTGTCTTCTGTATCTTTTAGGTATTTTTATTACCGTTCCTTTATACAACACGAAATTTATTAAACGAAAAGATTTTTTTATCACTTTGTGTATTTCGGGGCTTCGTAGGATGCGAAGGAGCGGCTGCCCAAAGTGCCGGCAAGGATGCCGGCACCCAAAGCAGGCGCTTCGTTGCACCCGGACCCTACTTCCTTTTTGTATCACAAAAAGGAAGCGAAAAAAGAATTTGCGGCTTCGCCGCCTTTTATTTCTTCTTTCTTCTTTCTTCTTTCTTCTTTCTTCTTTCTTCTTTCTTCTTTCTTCTTTTTTTATCCGTCTACAAGAATAGTTTTATTATTTGTAAATATCACCATTCCCGGCTTAGCCCCGTTAGGCTTTTTAACATACCTGACCTTAGTATAATCCACAGGAATTTTCGTCTGCCCCTTAGCCTTGGAATTTGAAGCGGCAATATGCGCCGCCTCCTCAATAGTGCTTTCGGGAATCTCTTTCCCCCCCGAAAAAACTATAACATGAGCCCCCGGTATATCCTTGGTATGCAGCCATAAATCCTCCCCTTTGGCGGTTTTAAGAGTAAGCCTGTCGTTTTGAAGATTGTTTCGTCCAACCCATATATCAAAACCGTCCCGTGATTTCAGCTTTATAGGCTGAAGGGGTTTTACATTCTTATCGGTACTGCTGTTCCTTCCTTTTTTAAGATATCCCGATTGGGACAATTCAAACCTTATCTCCTGAAGCTCGGCGTCCGTCTGCGCCCTTGCCGCCGAATCAAAAACGCTGTCAAGATAAACAAGCTCCTGTTTTTCCTGCTCAATCAGCTTAGTCAGCATTTTTTCCGCCGTATCCAGCTTTCGGTATTCGTTATAACACTTCTGGGCGTTCTGGGAAGGGGTAAGCCTGACGTCCAATTTTATCTTTTCAGGCTGCCCCGTAATGTAATTTTCCACCGTTATCTCGTTCATGCCTTTTTCCATACGGTAAATATTGGCGGAAAGCAAATCGCCGCGGACTCGGAATACCTCCCGTTCGCCGCAGGCGGCAAGTTCGCCTTTTTGAAGCTCCAATTTTTTCGCGGTCCTGTTATATACCGCCAAAATGGATTTAAGCAGATCCCCCGATCTTTGCTTCATTCGCTCCGCCTGCGCCCTGCCTGAGAAAAATCCGTCCAACAGCTTTGAGGGGGAATCAAATTCCTTTTGTACCATTGAAGGGCCGTATTGCTCGGCGGGGATAAAGGTGAAATCCACGGGCTTTCCGTTTTTATCATAAATGGTGACAAATTTCGTCCCTTCTCCCATAAGGGCATTTTTTAATTTGTTAAGGAAAAAACCGAAGCGTTCAAAACGCTCCTTGTCTTCAAGACACTTACAGGGGGCGTCAATGTCCCTCGCCGTATAGAAAGCCCATTCGCGGCATAAAACGGGGCTTACTCCCTCAAAGGTCTTTATAAGGGTTTTTTCAAGCTTTTGTTCGGGATAAATCGAAAGTCTTTCCTTTGCCGCTTCGGCGGTACAGAAGCGCAGATCAAGTCTGTCCTCTTTCGGCGGCGCTTCGTAAAGTATGCCCGGCAAAATCCGCCTTATGGCGGAAACGTCGTCGCCAATTCGCTTTATGCTGTCCACTACGCGCCATTCTTTGTTTTTTTCCGTTAGTAATATTATGTTGCTGCATCTTCCCAAAAGCTCAACGGAAAGGCGGTTGCGGACTATATCCCCTATTTCGTTAACGCACTCGAAGTCAAAGGAAAGAACTCTTTCAAGACCCTCTTGCGTTATGTCAAGAAGCCTTCCGCCGCTTAAATGCTTTCGCATAAGCATACAGAACATGGGCGGAGACTGGGGATTGTCTGACGCGCCTTCGGTTATGCAGACTCTTGCCGCGGAGGGATTGGCGGACAAGGCGAGTTTTACCGCGCCTTTATAGCCGCGCAGGGCAATAACAAGCTCGTCCCTTGCGGGCTGGTGTATTTTATCCACACGAGAGCCTACAAGCCCTTTGCCGATAAGCTCGTTTTTTATAAGTGAGAGAAACGCTCCGTCAAGTGACATAACGGCTCCTTTCCATAAAAAAATAAACTGTTGATAAAGCGCAATGTCTTTTTCAGCAATAAGCGGTTTTGCGAAGCAAAATTTCGGACGAAGTCCGAAAAGCGTTTGCGTGGAGACTGG
>CANDLP010000333.1 GCA_947385505.1 uncultured Clostridia bacterium | reverse complement strand
CCACCACGTCCGTGCACACTCTTTCCCTACACGACGCTCTTCCGATCTAACATATCCGCAATGCCCTGAATAAATGATAAATCTTCGTTTTCGGGAGATTTCATACCCGTGCCGTTTACGGTTGTGAACAGCTTGAATTCTCTTGTGATTTTTCCCGAATCGGCGGCGCGGCGGCAGAGGGGACTGTCTAAAAAGCCTTGTATTTCCTTTGGCCTGACCGCGCTTTTTTCATTCAGGGTTATTATGTTTTCGTTCAGCAGACGCTGAAGCTCCGACTCAGCGTCGGAAGCGGAAAAGTCGATGTGCTCCATAACACAGTGATAGATATCGCCAAGTTCTTTTCCGCCGATAGGCGCGCCCTCTTTCATAAACAGCGGCGTACCCGCGTAAAATGCGGAAGTAAGACTGTCCTCGCCGCTCGTGCCGCCGCTTTCGGGAGAAACGCCCAATGAGGTTGCGGTGAATTTCGCGGGAGTCACGGTGGCTTTTTCATAGGGATATTGATAGAGAAGGCTTTTTCTCAGCCTGTCTGTATCGGGCAAAACAGCTTCGCACATCTCTTTTGCCGCAGATATTTGCGGCGCAGTCTCTTCGTTCGTTTTAATCCTCAGTTCCTTTATTTTTCCGTTTGTAAAAGGCATTCTTTCCCTCATAAACGCAAAGTAATTTTCGGGGCTTGCAAAGGTGTCGGAGCTTTCGTCTACTCCGTTTTCACCCGCCTTTTTGTCCGATTTAGGCTTGTTTTCGGCGGTAATTATAAGCTTTTCCTCCGCTCTGGTCAGAGCCACGTAAAACAGCCTAAGACTTTCACCCAGCGATTTGTCGCTGTAATCCTTTTCAAGTGCGCGGTGAGAAGCGGTCTGCGCCCTTACACCCGTCTCATAATCACACACCAACGCCCCCAGCCCTTTTTCGGGATCGAAAATAAAATCCTTATAGGTATCGGTCTTATTTGGCTTTTTATTGATCCCTGAAACAAAAACCACGGGGAATTGAAGCCCCTTTGATTTATGCACGGTCATAAGCTTTACGGAATGTTCCTCCCGTTCCTTCACCACCGCCTGTTCCATCTCCAGCTTGCTTCTGCTTATTTTTTTCATATAAGTGAGAAATTCGGCGGGAACGGGGTTACTCTTTGCATAGTGAAGCAGCAGCTTAAGATTCTCCTCTCTTTCCCTTCCGCTGAAGCCCGCTCTCATTATTAAAGGCAGCATGGTTATCTCGTAAATTTTTTGAAGTAGATCATATGTCACGCTGTTTGAAGCGATCTTTCGTAGCAGCTTCATATCCGAGTCAAATTTCGCCGCTTTTTCAGCCATAATTTTATCTTTTGCGGAAAAAAGCTTCGGTATATTGGAATACAGGCTTGGCGCCGTTCTGTCCGCTAATCTCAGCATTGCCATCTCCTCGGCTGTAAAACCGTATACCGGGGACATCAAAGCCTTTGCCGTTTCAGCGTCATTGTTGGGACGAAGCGCCGCGCTGACCAAAGCCAAAGCGATCTCGATCTCGGTAAGGTCGGTAAAGCGCTTTTCCCCTTCGGAGACACAGGGTATACCGTACTCTTCAAACACCTTTCGGAATTCCACACAGTCTTTATTTGTGCGCAAAAGCACGGCGAAATCCCCAAATCCGCATTCTCTTTCGCCTTTATCCCTTTCGTGTACGGTAAAACCCCCGTTTACCATTTCCAGTATGCGCGCCGCGACATATTTTTCCTCGCGGTTCAAATCAAGTTCGCTTTTTCCCCCGCGCAAAACGTTTATCGTCACAAATTCGGAAATATTTTTTTCTTCCGCTTTGATCCCGCGTCCCGCTTCCATATCCTCCCATTCACCGCCTTCGGCAAAAGAGAAGGGAAGCGCCGCGCCCCCGAAGACGGCGTTCACGGCTTCTATAACATTCTCGCCGCTTCGGAAGTTTGCGTTAAGTTCAAGATTTTTATAGGCGGGGTTTTTTATAAGATCCGCGAAAATACGGGGATTTGCGCTGCGGTAAGCGTAAATGCACTGCTTTACGTCCCCTACGAAATAAAGGTTTTTCTCTCCGCCCGAAAGGCTTCTGAATATTTCGTACTGTATATCGTTGCTGTCCTGAAATTCGTCCACGATTATACAATCGAACAGCCCCTTTCCACCGCCTTTTCTCACTGCCTTAAGGGCATTTTTTTCAAGGTCGGAAAAATCCAATACTCCTTCCGCTTTTTTTAGCTTTCCGTACTCCTCTCGGTACAGTTCCATTGTTTCCCAGAGCATTTCAAAGGCTGTTTTTATTTCTAAAGCGTCGCTTTTGTAATTTGCCGCCGCGGAAAGCTCCTCGCCGCACTTTTGATACAGCGACATAATCTCTTCCTTTTTTTCTTTAAACCCAAGTTCCTTAAGCGCCTTGCTCCTCGCCGCCGGAGCGGTTCCGGGGTAGGTTTCTTTTAATGTCAGATAAGCAGCCTTATAATCCTCTTTATCAAGAGCCGCTTCGGCGGTTTTAACATGCAGGACAATAAAATCAAAAAAGCTTTTAAAATTCTCAGCGGACGATGTTCCGTCGGAAGGAAGCAGATCAGCCGCGCTTCGGCAAAGCTCCGAAAGAGTTTTAAGTTCTTCGGGAACAGTTTCGACAAACGGCTGTACATATTTGAGAAAGTATTTTTGAGGATCGCCGAAAATGATTTCCTGCTCCGTCTTCCAATTATCGGGATCAGGGATATTAGACAAAAAGGAATAAAGCTATTTTACCGAAAACATTATGCTTACCTTTTTCCCCAATTTTTTAAACAGCGTTTTTCTCTTTTCCTCGGAATAATCCGCGCAGATATGTTCAAAAACCTTTTCCTCCGCTTTTTCGGAAAGAATATCCGCTTTTGTGGAATCACATATCTCAAATCCTTCGTCTACATCCGGAAGCAGTCTTATATTATCCCTTACAAGAGAGAGACAAAAGCTGCTTATAGTAGAAATACGGGCGGAGGAAAGCCTTACCAACTGTTCCCTGAGAAAATCACTGTCAGGATTATTTTTCAGAAGCTCTTCCACCTTTTGGGAAAGTCTTTGCTTAAGCTCCGCAGCCGCTTTTTCCGTAAATGTGACCGCTGCCAGCCGGTCGGCGGGAACGGGGTTTTTCACGTCGGAAATAAGCTTTGCGATGTGTTCCACCAATACGAAGGTTTTTCCGCTGCCCGCCGAAGCGGTCACACAGGCGGGGGCTTGTTCCGCGTAGTTTATGGCGTTTACTTGTTGTTGGGTTAATTTCATCATTATTATAATCCGCCTTTCTGCGAAAGGCACCAATTAGGTTATGAAAAGGT
>CANDLP010000332.1 GCA_947385505.1 uncultured Clostridia bacterium | reverse complement strand
CACCACGTCCGTGCACACTCTTTCCCTACACGACGCTCTTCCGATCTCCAACAATAAAACCGTATACAACCTTTATGCCAAAATGGTGAGCCAAAAAGCCAACTACCTTTTGGGCAAACCCTTTGTGCTCCAAAGCGACGGTCCTGATTACACAAACGCCCTTAAAACCGTGTTTGACAGGGAATTTATGCGTACGCTGAAAAACGCGGGAAAAGCCGCTCTTAACGGAGGAATTGCATGGCTTTATCCCTACTTTGACTGTGAAAGCAAGCTCCGCTTCCGAATCTTCCCCGCTTACGAAATTCTCCCCTTTTGGAAGGACAATGACCATACCGAAGCGGAAGCCGCCGTAAGACTGTACCAAGTAGAGGTATACGACGGAAAAACGCCGATTTTACAGGAAAAAGCCGAATTATACACCCAAAACGGGGTTTGCCGCTTCACCCTCAGAAACGGCAGTCTGATACCCGATTGGGATCAAAATAACGCTCCGTTCCTTCGCCCCTACGCCGTAAGAACGAAGCCGAGGACAGACGCGAAAACGAAGCATGAAACGCCAGACGAAGCCTATTGCTGGAAAAAACTCCCTTTGATCCCCATAAAAAGCGGAGAAAGCGAAATTCCCCTTTTGAAAAAGGTAAAATCGCTTCAGGACGGCCTAAACCTTATGCTCTCCGACTTTGAAAACAATATGCAGGAGGACGCCAGAAACACGATACTTGTCCTGAAAAACTACGACGGGACTAATTTAGGCGAATTCAGGCGTAATTTAGCGGCGTACGGCGCGGTAAAGGTAAGGTGCGACCGAGACGCTCAAGGGGGCGTGGAAACGCTGGAAGTTAACGTAAACCCCGAAAACTACAAAACCGTGATAACCCTTTTGAAAAACGGGATAGTGGAAAACGCAATGGGGTTTGCGCAAAAGGAAATCTTGTCAGGCGGCTGGAACGATAATTCCCCGAATCAGCTAAATATAAAGTCAATGTACACCGATATCGACCTTGATGCCAACGATATGGAAACCGAGCTTCAAGCCGCGTTTCAGAAGCTTTTCCCCTTTGTGAACACTTACCTTTATTTAAGCGGAAAGGGCAGCTTTGACAAATCCAAAGCTGAGATAATTTTTAACCGCGATATGCTTATTAACGAAACGGAAGCAATCACCAACTGCGTTAACTCCCTTAAGCTGCTTTCCGAGGAAACGGCGATCGCTCAGCACCCTTGGGTAAATGACCCGCAGGAGGAAATAGAACGTCTGAAATCCCAAAGCCTTAATAAAATGAAAGGAACCGATAATGACATTTAAAGAACATCTGAAGGAGCTTAACCTTCCCGAAGAACAATTTAACGCTCTCACGGCGGCATTGAAAACCGAATACGTACAAAGAGCGGAATATGAACAGCTTTCCGACAGCCTGAAAGCTGCAAAAGCGGAATACGGGAGACTTTCCGATAATTTTAACGCAGAGCGTATCGAACATAAAAAGAAAATCGATTTTATAAAACAGTCGGCCGAGGATAAGCTTGAACGCCTTAAAGGAATTTACGATCTGAAATTAAAGGATAACCTGATGAATACGGCTATTGAGGAAGCGGGCGCGAAAAGCCCTGAGATAGTGCGCAGGCTGATAGATACGGAGAAGGTGGAGCTTAAAGAGGACAAGCTGACAGGGTTGACTTCCCAGATTACCGAGCTAAAAAGAAACGCTCCGTTTCTGTTTGAGAAAACGCTTATGTATCTGACCGGATATTGCCCGGAAGCTTCATCCGATCTGCTCCCTAAGATAAACACGTCGGATATGACTTATTCACAGGCGGTGGCTTATCTGGGCGCGGAGTAATTTTCAGTTATAACGCCCCGCAGGAAAGGAGGCGGTACCGAAAAGTTAATTTGTCCCCATAAAAAAACAAAAAGCTGAAAGAGTATAAAGTTCTTTCAGACAATTGCCGGAAAAGAAAGGAACGGTATTTAAAATGTCAAAATTCAACTCAAAAACCTTCAACCCCGAAGCGTTCGGAACCTATGTAAGCAAAATTCCCAATGTAAACAAAAGCGAACTGGCGCGTTCGGGCGCCGTAGGAGGAAACGAAAACGCTAAGCTTGCCCTGTCAGGCCAGTCCGGCTCGCTCTACGCCCGTATCCCCTACTTCGGAAGAATAACCGCAAATACCTCCCAGAACAACGACGGAAACACCGATATGACCTCAAGCAGCACCACTACCTTTGAACAGGGCTTTGTTGTAGCCTCCCGAATGGACAGCTGGACGGAACGCTCCTTCAGCCGAAACATAACCGCCGGCGCGGACTTTATGGACAATGTGGCGGAGCAGATCGGCGATTACAAGCAGGAGGTAAAACAGGGCATTCTTTTAGCCATGCTTAAGGGCATCTTCTCCATGAAAACCGACGGAACCGGTACAAAATCGGCTTTCGCCAAAGAATTTATCGAAGCCCATACCCTTGACATAACCGCCGAAACGGAAGCGGAGGTAGGCGCTTCAACCCTTAACCGCGCGATCCAGAAGGCCTGCGGCGACAACAAGTCCGCCTTCACCCTTGTGATAATGCACAGCCGCGTAGCTACAAACCTTGAAAATCTTCAGCTTATGAAATACCTTACCTATACCGATAAAGACGGCATAACCCGCGATCTGGCATTAGGCTCGTGGAACGGAAGAGCGGTGCTGATAGACGACGGTATGCCGGTTGAAGAAAGCGCCGGGGGCGATCTTTTGTATACCACCTATATTTTGGGCAAGGGAGCAATTACGCTGGAGGATATCGGCGACTCGGTTCCCTACGAAATGAGCCGCGACGCCAAAACCAACGGCGGGGAGGATACGCTTTACGTAAGAGACCGCTATATATGCGGCGCTGACGGACTCTCTTTTGAAAAACCCGCCGCGCTGACCGGCTCCGCTTCAAACAGCGATCTTTCCGACGGAGCGAATTGGACGGTAATAAACGACGGAACAAATTCTGTGCCTCATAAGATGATAGCCATTGCGAGAATAATCTCTAAGGGTTAAAACAAACAATCAAGGAAAGGAACCGAATGGAGCGAATAACTGAGCTGAAAACCCTCTTAACCGTATTAGGCTTTCCCTCCGAACAGCCCGATGATATCCCGCTTTTAAAATGGGCATTGGAACAAGCGGAAAACTACGCAAAGCTTGAACTTAATCTTTCCGAAATACCCGCCGAATCGGAAAAACCACTGTTAAACTTAGCCGCGGGGGAATACCTTAAAGCAAAAAAAGCCGCTTCAAACGGCGAAATAACAGCGTCCGACCTTGCTCCCGCAATAAAACGCTT
>CANDLP010000331.1 GCA_947385505.1 uncultured Clostridia bacterium | reverse complement strand
TTGAAGAAGCGGAGGACGCTTCGCTTCCTTTTATGGAACGCTTGAATTTCGTATCCATCTTTTGCAGCAACTTAGACGAATTTTTCATGGTAAGAGTAGGCACCCTTCATGACCAGACAATAGTCAAGGAAGCGAAAAAAGACAATAAATCGGGGCTTACCCCTTCGGAACAGCTTGAAAAAATCGCCTCACGCACCGCCGAGCTGCTTCCAAGAAAAGAAAAGGCCTACAAGGATATAATAAAAAAGCTTAAGGAGCGCGGCATAGAACAGGTTTATCCCGATAAGCTCAAGGATAAAAGCGAGGAAGAGACTCTTGAAAAGTACTTCAAAAAAGAAATACTTCCTCTTCTGTCTCCCACCGTAGTGGATAAAACTCACCCAATGCCCTTTGTAAAAAACAAAGAATTGTACGCAGGGGTTTATTTAAAGCCCCGCGGCGGGGAAAAACATGCTCTTTTAGGCATACTGCCCCTTACCTCTTCGGATATTTTTGAAAGAATCATATATCTTCCGTCGGAAGAGGGAAAAATACGGTTCCTTTTGACAGAGGATCTTATAGTGCACTTTGCGCATTTGGTTTTCCCGAATTTTGAAGTATTAAGCCGCAATATATTCCGAATCACAAGAAACGCCGACATAGACGTAAACGAAGCTCTGTACGACCATGACGTGGATTTTCGGGATATTATGGAGGAGCTTATAAAAAAGCGTAAAAAATTGGCTCCCGTTCGGATTGAACTGTTTACAAAAAACGGAGAGTTTGACAGGGAACTGCTGGCGAAAAAGTTGGGGCTGGATCTGGGGGGAAGCTTTATCTTTGCGCAGAACTGTCCCCTTGATTTCGGTTTCGCGGGGGCGCTGAGGGATAAATTGGAGGGACGGGAGGAACTGTTTTTTACAAAACTCACCCCCCAACAGCCGCTTATGGTAAAGGAAGGCGTTTCAATGATGAAACAGGCGGAACAACAGGATCTGCTTTTGTTTTACCCCTATGAGCGTTTTCAGTGTTTTATTTCCCTTTTGGAGGAAGCGTCGGTTGACCCCACGGTCGTTTCAATAAAAATAACCCTCTACCGCGTGGCAAGGGACAGCAAGATAGTAAACGCCCTGATACCGGCGGCGGAACCAGGTAAGGACGTTTTAGCGCTGGTGGAGCTTCGGGCAAGGTTTGACGAGGAAAACAACATAGGCTGGTCAAAGCGCCTTGCCGAGGCGGGGGTTACGGTAATTTACGGGTTGGATTCCCTAAAGGTTCATTCCAAGCTGCTTTTGATAACAAGGCGTACGGGCAAGGAAATAAAGTAT
This sequence comes from uncultured Clostridia bacterium, assembly GCA_947385505.1. Classification (GTDB taxonomy): domain Bacteria; phylum Bacillota; class Clostridia; order Oscillospirales; family Ruminococcaceae; genus Ruminiclostridium_E. The sequence continues at coordinate 2,038 of CANDLP010000331.1, read as the reverse complement.
ATTACCCAGATAGGAACGGGAAACTATAACGAACGCACTTCAAAGTTATATACCGACCTCACCCTTATAACCTCCGACAAGGAATTCGGCGCCGACGCGTCTCTGGTGTTCAATAACCTGTCGGTGGGAACCGCGGTAGAAAGCAGTTCCACCCTTTTGGTGGCGCCTAATTGCCTTAAATCCCGTATAGTGGAGATGATCGATCGGGAGATCACCTACGGCTCGGAAGGTTATATAGGCATTAAAATGAATTCCCTTACGGATATAGATATTATACAAAAGCTGTCGGAGGCAAGCAAAAAGGGAGTTAAGGTTCAGCTTATCATACGCGGCATTTGCTGCCTTGTGGCGGGAATAGAGGGCTGTACCGAAAACATAACCGTAACTTCCATTGTGGGAAGATTCCTTGAACACAGCCGTATTTATATTTTCGGAAAAGACGAGCGCCGAAAGATTTTTATAAGCTCAGCCGATTTTATGACCCGAAATACGGAAAAGAGGGTAGAAGTGGCTGCCCCTATAAAAAGTCCGATTATACAGGAGCGGCTGATCGATATTTTTAATACTATGCTGAAAGACAATGTAAAGGCGAGGGTGCAGCTTCCCGACGGGACGTATCGGAAAAAAGAGGTTAAGGAGGGGGAGAGGGTTTTGGATTCACAGTTGTATTTTTATGAGCAAGCGTATAAAAACCGCGCGGCGCAGAATGATAAGAGTGATAAAAAGATATTGGGCAGGATAAAGGATTTGTTTAAAAAGTAAAATAATAAAAAAGCGGCGAAACCGCCAATGTCTTTTTCGGTTCCTTTTTGGATACCAAAAAGGAACTGGGGTTCGGGGCAAAGCCCCGATGCAGCGCGATATAAAAGAAAAGTAAGTTAAAAATTTGGCGCGTAAAAACCAACAAAGAAGCGAGCGTAAGCGTCGCTTCGGGCGTTGACATCCATGTCAACGCTTTGGGCGACGCACTCCGCGTCCTTGCGGAAAGCGTCGCTTCGGGCGTAATAATCACTACCTTGTTACACCTAATTCTCGGGATCGGAACTTCAATAGCTAAATTTAAAATTTAGCGGCAGACAGAAAGGAATAACCATGACACTCCTCGTAATTGACGGAAACAGCATAATAAACCGTGCGTTTTACGGCATAAGGGCGCTTTCCAACAAAAAGGGCGTTTTTACCAATGCTATAACAGGTTTTTTGAATATACTTTTTAAACTGCAAAACAGTTTTTCTCCCGATTACATTGCCGTAGCGTTTGATTTAAAAGCGCCAACCTTCCGGCATAAGCTGTACGGAGACTATAAAGGTACCAGAAAGCCCATGCCCGAAGAGCTTGCCATGCAGATGCCGTATGTAAAAGAAATATTAAAGGCAATGGGAATTAAAATAGTGGAAAAAGAGGGCTGGGAAGCGGACGATATTTTAGGAACATTGTCCCACGCCGCCGAGCTTAAGGGATTTACCGCCGTGGTGGCGACAGGCGATCGTGACAGCTTTCAGTTGATCACCGACAAGGTGTCTGTGAACTTAGCGGGAAACAGAGAGGATATTTTGTACACCCCCGCCGAAATAATGGAAAAATACGGCGTAAAACCAATACAAATGCTTGAAGTAAAAGCTTTGATGGGGGATTCAAGCGACAATATTCCCGGTGTAAAAGGAATAGGGGAAAAAACCGCCTTGGATTTAATACAAAAATATTCGGATGTAAAAAACATATATGATAAAATAGACGGGCTGCCCCTCTCTGAAAAGCTTAAGCAAAAGCTTACGGACGGAAAAGAAAGCTGCTTTTTAAGCCGCGAATTGGGAACAATTGCTTTGAACGCGCCTGTGGAAACCGATATGAACGTTTATATCCCCGCCGAAAGAGATGAAGTAAAGCTGGCGGAAATACTGACTGAGCTGGAAATGTTTTCAATCCTGAAAAAACTTAACATTTCTCCGGGCAGTATCAAAAAGGCGGGAGAACTTGCGGCGGAAAAGGAAATCAGCAAAGCCCGCGAAAAAAACGAAATTAAAATGACCGAGCTTG
>CANDLP010000330.1 GCA_947385505.1 uncultured Clostridia bacterium | reverse complement strand
CCTTTAATTTTAATATAATTATAATAAAATTTTTTGGGTTCAGGATTTTATTCCGTCAATGAACACATTTACGTTTTCCACTTCAATATCCGTTTCGTCCTCTATGACATAAGCGATTTTATGCTGTATGCTTCTTACGGCGGTGGAAATATTTACTCCGTATAAGACGGTGATATGAAGATCAACCTGAAGCTTGCCCCTTATTGTTTTAACGGCAACGCCTTTGTCAATAAACTTCTTTTTTCTGATAAAAGGCAGTGTTTCCCTAAGACTTTGCCTTGGGGTACAGGCATTTGTGTCCGCCACTCCGAAGCAGTTGGTCAGCGTTCCGCCGATAAGCTGGGCAAAAAACTGCCTTGAAATGTTTATTTCACCCAAATGATTATGGATAAGCACCATTGAAGATTCCTCCTTTTACATAAATACAGTAAACAGAGTTATTATTATATTTTATCACATTTTTTATTTTTTTTCAATAGAAAAAACAGGTTTTGTCAAAAGCATGAAGGGATATTTTAAGCGTGACATTGCGGATATAGCTGCATCTTCTCTTTCAAACAGCCCGTAAACCGCGCTGCCGCTCCCGCTGAGAAGTGCTCCCAAAGCCTTTGAAGTCAATAAATCGTTTTTTATTTTTTCTATTCTGCCGTCTTGATAAAGCAATTCAAAAATATTGTACAGGCTTCTACCAGTTTGTATAAGGTTATTTTCTTTCATTGCAGAAATAATGCCTTCGGGTTCCGCTGTGCTTTTTACGGGCGATATGTCGTAAAGCTTATAGGCTTGTGCAGTGCCGCACGAAAAATCGGGCTTTATTATCAGTATAAAGCAGTTTTTCAGCCCGATTATATCGACCATTTTTTCGCCTATTCCTTGACAAAAGGCGGCGTTTCCTCTTATGCAGAAGGGAACGTCTGCGCCCAGCATTGCGCCGAGATTTTCCAGTTCCGAAGTCGGCAGCGGTTCGCCGCAAAGGCGGTTAAGCGCCGTAAGGACTGCCGCACCGTCGGTACTGCTTCCGCCAAGCCCCGCCATAACGGGTATGTTTTTTTTGATATCAACGGTAATTTTGGCGCAAAGCCCCGTCGTTTCGGCAAAAAGAGCGGCGGCTTTATATGCGATATTTCTTTTATCTGACGGTAAGATAGGGTTATCGCAAGTAATTTCAATTCCGCGCCCTTGTTGAAGGGATACCCTTACCTCGTCGTGAAGCTCAATTTGCTGCATAATATTGTTAAGGGTATGATAGCCGTTGGGCAGTACGCCCGTTATGTCAAGAAAAAGGTTTATTTTTGCGTAAGCATTGACTTTTATATCGGTCATATTGTATTATTTTTCCTCGTCGTGTTTAAATGTGCCTCGATGATCCCTCATAAAAAACAGCAGCGAGATAAGATGTTCATGATAAGGAATAAATGTGCCGTTAGCGATCATTTCAAGTATTTCATCTTCGGAAGCCCACTTTACCGCCTGAACTTCTTCATATTGTAACTTTAAATCGTTAATGTCAACGTCCATGTTTAATGTATAAATATCGTCAAAGCCATGATCAAAATGAACGGTAAGTATGGGACGAATTTTCTCAAAGGATACTTTAAGCCCGATTTCTTCTTCAAGCTCCCTTTGTGCGGCAGTTTGACTGTTTTCTCCCGCCGTTGCGCTTCCTCCAACCGAAACGTCCCACATATTTGACCAGCCTTCTTTAAATGGCTGTCTTTGCTGGATCAGCATTTTGTTTTCCGAGTTGAAAACGCATACGTGTATTACCAAATGGTATTCCCCATCGGGTATCCTTTCACCCCTGAGTATTTGTTTCCCCAAAGGTATGCGATCCTGATTGTACAGAGTAAAATATTCCATATTTTTATTTTCCTTTAGCAGTCAATCAAAGTCAGCTTTTCAGTTCTTTTAAAAATTCTTCGATTCTTTGAAGCGCGGTGTTTAGATGAGAAAGGGAATAAGCGTAGCTTACCCTTACAAAACCTTCTCCCGAAGCTCCGAAGGCGTCTCCCGGAACAATGGCTACTTTTTTTGAGGTCAGAAGCTGTTTACAGAATTCCTCCGAGGTAAGCCCCGTTGACTTAATACAGGGAAAAGCGTAAAACGCCCCTTCCGGTTCAAAGCATTCAAGGCCCATATCGTTAAAGCCTTTTACCACGAACCGCCTTCTTGCGTTGTACTCCTCCTTCATGCGGAGAACTTCGCCGTCGCAGTCCATAAGCGCCGCGACAGCCGCGTACTGGCTGACCGTGGGGCTGCACATAATTGCGTATTGATGTATTTTGAGCATCTGTTCGGTTATCGGCGCAGGGGCGGCAAAATATCCGAGACGCCAGCCTGTCATTGAAAAAGCCTTTGAGAAACCGTTTATCATTATGGTGCGTTCTTTCATTCCCTCAAGCTCCGCAATGGAAACGTGGCGTTCCGCGCCGTAGGTAAGTTCGCTGTAAATTTCGTCGGATATTACCGCCATATCGGTTTCGCGTATTACTTCCGCTATTTTTTCCAAATCGTTTCTTCGCATTACCGCACCGGTAGGATTATTGGGGTAGGGGAATACCAACGCTTTTGTTCTCGAAGTCAGTTTTTCCCTTATTTCTTCGGGGGTGAGCTTAAAATTGTTTTCAAGCTTTGTTTCTATAATAACGGGTGTTCCTCCCGCCATTTTTACCAGCGGCGCATAGCATACGAATGAAGGTTCGGGAATAAGCACCTCGTCGCCTGGTTCGCACAAGGCTCTGAATGCGCAGTCTATAGCTTCCGACCCGCCCACCGTTACGATTACTTCATGATCGGGATCGTATTTTAATCCCGTTTTTCTTTCAATATATTCCGATAGGGAGCGTCTGAGCTGAATAAGACCCGCATTTGCCGTATATGCGGTCTTGCCTTTTTCAAGAGTTCTTATCGCTTCTTTTCTTATAGCCCACGGGGTTTTAAAATCAGGCTCTCCGACGGACAGCGAAATAACGTTTTCAACGGTTGAGGCGATGTCAAAAAACTTTCTTATTCCCGAAAACTTTACTTCCCGTACCGTATCGGACAGCATCTTCTCATAATCTATCACGGTGATACAAGGCTCCTTTCGTCGGCTTCGTCCGCCGCAAAATTAACGCCCTTTTCCTTGTACCTTTGAAGTATGAAGTGGGTGGTGGTGGACAGCACGCCGTCAAGGGTGGCAAGTCTTTCGTTTACAAAAAGCGCTACTTCGCGGAGATTGTTCCCCCTTAAGGTAACCGAAAGGTCAAAGCTTCCGCTCATAAGCTGAACGGTGTCCACTTCGTCGTACTGAGCAATGGCTTTGGCAATATCGTCATAGCCGCATTCCACCTGCGGCGATACCTTTACTTCTATAAAAGCGGTAAC
>CANDLP010000329.1 GCA_947385505.1 uncultured Clostridia bacterium | reverse complement strand
AGTAAAACCTATCTCTCCTTCGTGGATATCAACCCCTCTACCATTGTCTTTACGCTGATCAACACCCTTATAATCTTTCTGCTGTACCGTTTCTTCTTACATAATAAGGTAATGGCAATTCTCGACAAAAGACAGCAGATGATAAACGCCGACTTTGAAGCCGCTGATTCGGCTAAAAAGGAAGCGGAGCAAACCAAGGCGGAGTATACCGAAAAGCTTCTTAAATCCAAGGAAGAAGCCGAGCAGATCGTTGCGGCGGCCACCAAAAGAGCCGCCGACAAGGAAGCGGAGATCATTGCCGAAGCCAACGCCGACGCCGCCCGCATGAAGCAGCAGGCGCAGGAAAGCATCGAGCAGGAAAAGCGCCGCGCCCTCAACGAGGTGAAGGATCAGATCTCCGAGGTAGTTGTTTTAGCTGCCTCCAAGGTTTGCGAAAAGGAAATTTCCGAAAAGGACAATGCCGGTCTTATTGAAGGTTTTCTTGCCGGCGTAGGAAAAGAGGGCTGATATGACTGGAACGGTTGAAAAAAACTATTCTCTGGCTCTTTTTGACGCAATAAACGAAGAGGGGGAAAATCTTTCCTCGGCGCGAGACGAATTGAATTCGGTTAAAGCCGTTGTGGAGGACGCCGAAGGCTTTGTCAAGCTGATGAACACCCCTACCGTATCCAACGAAGAAAAAATATCGGTTATTAAGGACGTTTTCGGCGGAAAGCTGTCAAGATGCGTGTACAATTTCCTGTGCGTAGTCACCGAAGGAAGACGCTGGGACAGATTCGATAAGGTCTGCTCCGCGTTTTCGGAACTCTGCAACGAGAAATTGGGCATAGCAGAGATCACCGTTACCACCGCGTTTCCCCTTACTCCCGCTCAGAAAGAGCAGGTTAAGAAAAAAATGTCCGAGATAATAGGAAAAAACATAGTTATGTCCGAAAAATTGGACAAATCTTTAATGGGCGGCATTGTTGTGGATTACGGGGATACCCGTATGGACGGCAGTGTTAAAACAAGACTTGAGGGCTTAAAGGAAAGCTTTTCCCAGCTTATAGGGTAACGGTCTTTTCGGGGAAAAGGAGAAAGTATGAGGGAACAGGAAACAATGAAAAGGGCTTTAATATTTGTTTTAGCGCTGATTTTGATCCTGCCTGTTATTTCTTCCTGTCAAAAAGAAGAAAACGTTACCGAAAACCTTGCGGTTGAAATGCCCGAACCTTTTGATTTTCCGGAACCTTCGGGACCGGAAGCTTTGGGTATGTTCAGGAGTCGCTTTAACAATACTTTTTTAAACCTTACCTCCGACATTCTTGACCTTGCGGAAGAGCGGGATGAGTTGGAAAGATGGTTTGATGAAAAGTTTAAGGAAAGCCTTTTTGATCCTTATGCCGACGAAATTACGGTGTTAAGCTTTGCGGAAAGGTTTGACATTTCCAAGGAAAAACTTCTCGAAGCGATATCGGAAACGGATTATACCGAAGGTTGGATAGTTAGTCCGTCGGATGTTGAAATAATCTATTCGGGAGATAAAGAACTTATAAACAAAACTTTCGTTAACGAATACGCTTTACTCCACGGCGAAAATGTGTATTCCGCCGAATGGGTCTATATGCACGGTCCCGATGATTATCTCAATGAAGGAATCCCTTTTGATAAGGCGATAAACTGCCTTGCCAAAATGGAAGAGCTGCCATTTACCGAAGAAGCGTTGAAAGCGTTGGACAATAAAACCGCTTATCTTAAAAAAGCGGATAATCCGGTAAAGGAAACGGAAGATACGAAGCTGTTCACAGTTCCCGAAAAGGAATGCGCGTCTTTTTTCAGCGGCTATGACTTTGACTCCGAAGGCAAGGAATCGGGAATCAGTTCCTATTCCCTTGTGTATAAGGAAAAAGTATACTCCCCCCAATGGCTTTACGAAAACTCGGTAAGCGATTATATAGGGAAAGGACTCCCTCTTGAAGAAACGGCGGAGCGCCTTGAAAAAATGGGCGATTTTCCTTTTACCGACGAGGCAAGAGCCGAACTTGAGAAAAAAGCGGAGCTTGTAAGAAAAATATATTCCTTTTCTTTTGACTACCCCGTTTCCACCGAGGAATATGAAACAGTATCCGTAACCGAAGCCCCGAAAACCGACGAAAGCGTATCCACTACCCCCGCGCCCTGATTTTACAGCCGATTTACTTCGGCATATCGACAACGCCAAAACGCAAATATTTTGTCGTTTGCCATAAAAAATCCCCCGCGGAAAGGATTTTCCGCAAGACCACCGAAAGGAGGAAGGTCACAAATGGAATTACGCCCCGAAGAAATAACGGGAATACTTAAAAATCGAATTAAAGAATTTGACAGCAAAATTTCTCTTACCGACACCGGTACGGTAGTTACCGTGGGCGACGGTATCGTAAATATCCACGGGTTGGAAAACTGCATGATAAACGAGCTTTTGCAGTTTGAAAACGGCGTTCAGTGTATGGCGCTGAACCTTGAGCAAAGCTCGGTGGGCGCGGTAATGCTGGGTCCCGACGATGACATCAAGGAGGGAGCCACCGTAAAGCGCACCGGAAAGATTATCTCCGTACCCGTAGGCGAAGCCCTCTTGGGGAGAGTTGTAAACCCTCTCGGCGAGCCTATCGACGGTGCGGGAGCGATACTTACGGAAGAGCGCAGGCCTATTGAAAAGATCGCTTCCGGTATCATCACGCGTGAGCCGGTAAGCGTGCCTTTGCAAACCGGTATCAAGGCTATCGACAGCATGATCCCCATAGGCAGAGGTCAGCGTGAGCTTATTATCGGCGACAGACAGACAGGTAAGACCGCAATCGCCGTAGACACCATCATAAACCAGAAGGATTCGGGCGTTCTTTGTATTTATGTTGCCATCGGACAGAAAGCGTCCACCGTTGCCACCGTTGTTGAACAGCTTAAATCCGCAGGAGCAATGGATTTCACTATCGTGGTTTCCGCGGCGGCTTCCGAGCTGGCGCCCCTTCAGTACATAGCGCCTTATTCGGGCTGCGCTATGGGCGAGTACTTTATGGAAAAGGGCAAAGACGTACTGGTAGTGTACGACGACCTTTCAAAGCACGCCGTAGCTTACCGTGCGCTCTCCCTGTTGCTTAAAAGACCGCCCGGACGTGAAGCATACCCTGGCGACGTTTTCTATCTGCATTCCAGACTGCTTGAAAGAGCGGCTAACCTTACCGAGGAGTACGGCGGAGGTTCTCTCACCGCCCTTCCTATCATCGAAACCCAGGCGGGCGACGTTTCCGCCTATATCCCTACCAACGTTATCTCTATCACCGACGGTCAGATATTCCTTGAGACGGAATTGTTCAACAGCGGTATAAGACCCGCCGTTAACCCCGGTATCTCGGTATCCCGTGTCGGCGGTAACGCTCAG
>CANDLP010000328.1 GCA_947385505.1 uncultured Clostridia bacterium | reverse complement strand
TTTCTCATTTTTCCAACTGTCTATCAGCAAAACGGTTTCAGCATCATCCATCGGGAAAAAATACTCATACTGCAAATTTCCCTCCTCATTGCGGATATCGTTTACAATACCGCTTGAAACCATTTCCTGCGCAAACTTTCCCGCGTTTCCGTCCGTTCCTGTATAATAAATGTTTACTGTCAAGCTCACATTGTACCTCCATTAAATTCCGTATCCGCGAATACCGCTTGCACCGGCTTCTATCGGTTTTGCCTTTTTTGAACTTATATTATCTGTTACATTCTATCGGTCAAGCTGATTTAATATGTTCATCTTCCCCAAAAGCATGGCTTACCCCCAAAATCCTCCGTCGACTCCTAAAATCTGTCCCGTAACAAATTCCGCTTCCGCAAGATATCTTGCCGCCTTTGCCACATCGACGGGGCTTCCAATTCTTCCCAGCGAGGTTCCCTCGGCGAATTCCGCTTTCTCGGCAACTGTAAGATGATCATTCATTTCGCTATCAATAAGCCCCGGCGCAATACAGTTAACTCTTATGCCCGATAAGCCCGTTTCCTTGGATAACGCCCTCGTAAAGCCTATTATGCCGGCCTTTGCCGCCGAATATGCCACCTCGCAGGAACCGCCGTATACGCCCCAGATAGAAGATATATTTATTATACAGCCGCTTTTTTTCCTCATCATAAGCGGCAAAACAGATTTTGTAACCGACATTGCTCCCAAAAGATCGGTATTTATCACGCTGTGCATTTCAAAATAAGAAATATCTGTAAATAAGCCCACGCTTCCGATCCCCGCATTATTTATCAGTAAATCACAGGAACCCGAAAGCTCCGTCAGCCTTTTTATGTCGACATCATCTGTCTGGTCACACCTGACGGCTTCGGCGCCGAAGATTTCGGCTATTTTTTCCGCTCTTTCTCTATTTTTCAAATAGGTAAAAATCACTCTGTAATCGGCTGAAAATTCCGAAACCAAAGCGCTGCCTATAGCTCCGCTGCCGCCGGTTATAATCGCTGTCTTCATTAAGATACCACCAGATCGCCCGCTTTTGAGGAAACGCTTACCTCGCTTATGCCTGCCGCGCCGTTTGCTACAACTATTTCGGCTACCTTATCCTCCAGCTCTCTCCGTATAACGCGTCTTATATCACGTCCGCCGTACTTTCCGCCATAGGCTTTGGCGGCAATGGTTCTGTATGCCGCGTCGGTAATCTTTAGCTCGATATTTTTTTCCGCAAGAGCCTTCTTCATTTCCTCTAACATAAGCTTGGCTATTTTCGCGTAATTTTCCTCGGTAAGAGAATTGAATACGACTATCTCGTCTATTCTGCCCAAAAATTCGGGACGCAAGAATTCTTTAAGGGCGTTCATTGCGCGCTCTTTTGATATATCGCCTTCCGATTTGCCGAATCCCATTCCGCCGCCGGAGGTATTGGACGAACCCGCGTTGGAGGTCATGGCTATAACTGTGTTCTCAAAACTAACGGTTCTTCCGTGAGAATCGGTAACTTTTCCATCGTCCAGAATTTGCAGCAAAATGTTCATCACATCGGGATGAGCCTTTTCGATTTCGTCAAAAAGTATAACCGAATAAGGCTTTCTGCGCACCTTTTCCGTAAGCTGTCCCGCTTCGTCGTAACCTATATATCCGGGAGGCGAGCCTATGATCTTGCTTACGCTGTATTTTTCCATATATTCGCTCATGTCAAGCCTTATAAGCGGATCTACCGTGTCAAACATCTCTTCTGCGAGAACTCTCACAAGCTCGGTTTTACCCACGCCGGTAGGCCCCACAAAAATAAAGGAAGCGGGGCGGCGTTTGGTCGAAAGCTGAACTCTTGTGCGTTTTATGGCGGCGGCAACAAGCTCGCAGGCGTTGTCCTGACCTATTACTTTGCTCTTTAAAACGTCCTCCAGCTTTATTATCTTCTTAAACTCGTTTTCCATTATCTTGCTGGCTGGAATGCCTGTCCACAGCTCGATTACCTTGGAAACATCCTCGTCCGTAACATGTATTTGCGTTGCACGAGGCTCCAGTTTTTTTATAAGTATTTCGTTTTTGGAAATATTTGTCTTAATATCGGCTATGCGTTCATAGTCTATATTTTCCGTCTCGGCGGAAAGGTCGGTAAGCTCTCTTTCAAGCTCCTTATTTTCAAGCTTTAATCCTTCATATTCCGCCAAATCCTTGCTCTTTATACTTGCGCAGGCGGCCGCCTCGTCCAACAGATCTATCGCCTTGTCGGGAAGATATCTGTCGGTTATATATCTTTCGGAAAGCACAACGCAGGAACGCAGTATCTCGTCGGACACATGTATGGCGTGATGCTCTTCATAATATTTTTTGATCCCCTTAAGAAGCTCCACAGTATCCTCTATGCTCGGCTCGTTTATTGTAACCGGCTGGAAGCGGCGTTCGAGAGCGCTGTCCTTTTCGATATACTTTCTGTATTCATCAAAGGTGGTGGCTCCAATGACCTGAAGCTCCCCTCTCGACAAAGCGGGCTTAAACATATTCGCGGCATTCATAGTGCCCTCGCTGTCTCCGGTTCCCACAAGATTATGAACCTCATCAATAAACAAAAGCACGTTTCCTGCGTTTTTCACCTCGTCGATAAGAGACTTAACTCTGCTTTCAAACTGCCCCCTGAACTGCGTTCCCGCAACAAGAGCCGTAAGATCGAGAAGGTATATTTCTTTTCCCCTAAGCCTGAAGGGTACGTCATTGTTGGCAAGCTTCTGAGCTATTCCTTCGGCAATGGCGGTTTTTCCCACACCGGGCTCACCGATAAGACAAGGATTGTTTTTTGTGCGGCGGGAAAGTATCTGGGTGACTCTGTATATTTCCTTTTCCCTGCCTATAACACGGTCAAGCTCTCCCCGCTTCGCCTTAGAGGTGAGATTAGTACAAAAGGTATCTAAGAATTTACGCTTTTTATTCGCCTTTTTCTCTTTCTTTTCCTTGTTTTCCTTTTCTTCCGTGCTTTCCTTTATATTCTCCTTGCCATCGCTTTTCGGAGCGGGAGAGCTCCCGAACAAGCTTTTCATAAACGGAGGCATTATACCTGCCCCGCCGGACTTAAAACCGTCCACCTCCTCTTCGTCGTCATCGTTATCGTCGGAGCCGTCAAAAAGAGACTGGAACTCTTCGCTTCCGAAAAGCATATCCATCTCATTTTCAAGATCCTCTTCATTGATGCCGAGCTGCTTGATATATTCGCTTACCTGAGGAATATTTATTTCCTTTGCGCACTTCAGGCACAGTCCCTCGTTGTGCTTCTGATCGCCCTGTACAGAGGTAATAAATACCACCGCCGGGCGTTTTTTACACCTTTCACACATCATCATAGCCGAGTAGTCCTCCTTTTTCCTTCTGTTCCGTTTTTTATACTGTTT
>CANDLP010000327.1 GCA_947385505.1 uncultured Clostridia bacterium | reverse complement strand
TTTATCTGTTTTTATAATATTTAATAACTTATTATTTTCCGAGTAATTTAAGAAGTCTTTCTTTGGCTCTTTCCACCGTATAGATATCGTTTCCTATATCAATACCGTTTTCCCGAAGCAGATGAGAAAGCTTCGTTATCTGCGGAATATCGAGTCCTATCATCTGAAGCTCCTTGGACATTGAAAAAACCTTGTCCGTTTCCTCGTAACAAAAAAGCTGTCCCCTGTTCATTACCAGAACCTTATCCGCGTATTTCACTATATCCTCCATGGAATGTGAAACCAATAGAATAGTAGTTCCGGAATTGCGGTGATATCCGGCTATTTCCTCCAGCACCTTGTCCCGCCCCACAGGGTCAAGTCCCGCCGCAGGTTCGTCAAGTATAAGAATCTTCGGCTGCATGGCGATAACTCCCGCCAAAGCAACACGTCTTTTTTGCCCGCCCGAAAGGTCGAAAGGCGAACGCTCCAGAAGCTCTTCTGAAAGCCCCATCTGTTTCGCCGAATCCCTGACCCGCCTGTCTGTTTCCTCTTTGTCCAATCCCATATTCTTCGGCCCGAAAGCTATGTCTTTATAAACGGTCTCTTCAAAAAGTTGATATTCGGAATATTGAAAAACAAGCCCCGATTCAAAACGTATATCTTTTATATTAACGTCTTTGCTCCAGATATTTCTTCCGTTTATGAGTACTTCTCCGGAAGTTTGCTTAAGCAGTCCGTTAAGATGCTGTATAAGGGTGGACTTTCCGCTTCCCGTGTGTCCGATTACACCCACGAACTCTCCCTGTTCAACCGTCAGATTGACGTTATCCACCGCCGTGGTCTCAAAAGGGGTGCCCACACTGTATTTATAAGTCAGATTTCTTGTTTCTACCGCATTCATTTGTTTATCCTTTTTATATTTATATACTGTCACTAATTACCCCAAAACACTATAAGCACTATAAGAACTATTTAGAAATAGTATCGGGAACAAGTTTTTGTATCTCCTTCAGCATATCCTCCTCGGTAAGCACCTCAAGGGATATATCAATTCCCTCTTTTTTTAACTCATAAGCCAGTTGTGTTACCTGCGGAACGTCAAGTCCCACTTCGGTAAGTCTTTCCACCTGTGAAAAAATCTTTTTCGGAACGTCGTCCATTATTATCTTTCCGCTGTCCATTACAATTACACGCTCAGCCTGCGCCGCTTCGTCCATATAGTGGGTTATCAGTACGACGGTTATTCCGAATTCGCTGTTTAAGCGCTTTATCGTCCTCATTACCGACTTTCTCCCTTTGGGATCAAGCATGGCGGTAGGCTCGTCAAGCACTATACACTCGGGACGCATAGCTATAACGCCCGCTATTGCAATACGCTGCTTTTGTCCTCCCGAAAGCTGATGGGCGGAGTGGAGCCGATATTTATACATATCTACGGCGTTCAGGGCTTCGTCTACCCTTTCCCTTATCTGCGCGGGTGGAAGTCCGAGATTTTCGGGTGCAAAGGCTACATCCTCCTCCACTATTGTCGCCACTAACTGATTGTCGGGATTCTGGAACACCATTCCCACCGTTTGTCTTATATCATATATTTTATCGTCGTCCGCCGTATCCGTACCGTTAACGTAAACTTTTCCCGAATTTCCCAGAAGCATTCCGTTAAAATGCTTCGCTAATGTGGACTTTCCGCTTCCGTTATGTCCAAGTACAGCAACGAACTGCCCCTTCGGGATATCAAGGGTTATATTTTCAAGCACCTTGTTTCCGCCGATAACATTCCCTTCATCGTCGGTTATCGGATATTCGAAGGACAGATCTCTTACTTCGATTATATTCATTACTGTTTTACCTTCCTATGTTTTGCGCGGGGAATGTAACCTAAGAGCTTATATTCATAAGATGCGTGCAATATCTTATGAATACACGCTTTAAATCAATTATCAAAGAAATCTGACTATCGCCGTGTTGCCGCAGGGTATGGGAATACCCGTATTTTTCACTTCAAGTCCGATCTCCTCCGCAAAAACGTCGATCTTCCTGTATTTACCCACCGTCATTTTAAGGAGATACGCCATAACGGATGGTGAAAGCCCGGTAGTGTAACTGTTCAAAAGAATAAACAGCGGTGAATCGGACAGCACCTCCGAACACCTCAGCATAAGTTCGTATATACAGTCCTCCAATTTCCACATTTCACCGTTTGTACCCCTGCCGTAGCTGGGAGGATCCAATATAATGCCGTCGTATCTGTTCCCCCGCTTTATCTCTCTTCCCAAAAATTTCATGGCGTCGTCGGTTATCCAACGAATGGGTTTATCCGAAAGCCCGCTTAGCGCGGCGTTTTGTTTTCCCCATTCCACCATGCCCTTTACCGCGTCAAGATGGCACACGCTTGCCCCCGCCGCCGCGCAGGCAAGTGTGGCGCCCCCGGTATAGGCGAACAGATTCAACACATTTATCGGTCTTCCCGCGTTTTTTATAAGCTCGGTACAGTAGTCCCAGTTTACCGCCTGTTCGGGAAAAAGCCCCGTGTGCTTAAAACCGGTGGGCTTTACCGTAAACAAAAGATTTTTGTATTTAATCGTCCAGCTTTCGGGCAGTTTCTTGGAATATTCCCAGTGACCGCCCCCCGACGAAGAACGGATATATCTTGCGTGAGGATTGTTCCATTCCTTTGCGGGAGCCGAACATTCCCATATTATCTGAGGATCGGGACGCACCAACGTTACATTTCCCCAGCGTTCCAGCCGTTCTCCTTTTGAAGCGTCTATTAAACTGTAATCCTGCCAGTCCTTCGCTATCCTCATTATATATTTTCCTTTGCGCAAAGTTCATTTTCTATAACCGAAGCTATTTTTTCCGACCATAACTGCACCGACTCATAATCTGTTCCTTCAACCATAACTCTTATAAGCGGCTCGGTGCCGCTTTCCCGCACAAGTATCCTTCCGTTTCTGCCCATCTGTGCCTTTGCGTTGTCTATAACATCAGTAATGGCGGAGATTTTATCCCATTTGCCTTTTTCGTTTTCGGTAATAACCACATTTACAAGCGTCTGCGGATAATCGGGTATTTCGCCGGTAAGCTGATCCAGTTTTTTGCCGCTTGCGGCAAGAAGATTCATAAGCTGTACCGCCGTAAGCTGACCGTCTCCCGTGGTGGCATGATCAAGAAAAATAATGTGTCCTGACTGTTCTCCCCCTATATTATAACCGCCTTTAAGCATTTCTTCAAGAACATACCTGTCGCCCACCGCTGTACAGACAGTATTCATTCCGTTTTTATCCATATATGTTCTGAAGCCCAGATTGCTCATAACGGTAACTACGGCGGTATCCTTTTTAAGCGTTCCCTTTTCCTTCATATAATCGGCTATTATCGCTATAAGCTTATCGCCGTCTACGATATTTCCTCCCCGATCCACCGCCAGACACCTG
>CANDLP010000326.1 GCA_947385505.1 uncultured Clostridia bacterium | reverse complement strand
CGGAAAACATTTGACTTGACAATGTGAGAACAAATTTGAAAGAACCCCACTAAATGTATTCTTTCAAACGCTTCCTCAATAGGAAGGAATGATTTTAAAAATGGAGACACAAATTCTTCCGATAAATGACAACAGTATTAAGTTTGCGGCGGAACTGCTGAAAAAAGGGGAAATAGCGGCTATTCCTACCGAAACGGTTTACGGTTTAGCGGGCAACGGGCTTTCCGCCGAATCGGTAAAAAAAATATTTGCGGCTAAAAACCGTCCTGCCGACAATCCTCTTATACTTCATATTTCGGATACAGATTGGCTTTACAGATATACAAAAAGCGTTCCTCATCCGGCGCTTAAGCTGGCGGAAAGATTTTGGCCGGGTCCGCTTACTATGATAATGCCTAAAAACGGTCTTGTTCCCGATGAAACCAGCGGCGGGCTTAATACGGTGGCTTTCCGAATGCCCGACAACAAATATACTTTAAAGCTTATAGAGCTTTGCGGTTTTCCGCTGGCGGCTCCGTCGGCAAATTTATCCGGTTTGCCCAGTCCCACCGAGGCAAGACACGTTTACAACGATTTAAACGGAAAAATCCCTCTGATTCTTGATGGCGGAAGCTGTTCCTTTGGTCTTGAAAGTACGGTCATTGCCTTTACCGAAAAGGGCGTAAAAATTTTGCGTCCGGGGGGGGTTACGCCTGAAATGTTAAGCGAATATTGTTATGTGGAAATCGACAAAGCGGTAACAGAGGGTATCGGGGAAGAGAGAAAAGCGCTTTCCCCCGGAATGAAATATAAGCATTATTCCCCAAAAGCCGAAGTATATATGATCGAATGCGTGGATAATGATCAATTTGTTGAATTTATAAACAAAAATTACGATAAAAACACCTTTGTTTTAACGAACATAAGGGAAGAAATCCGCGCAAAAACGATTCCTTACGGCAGTACAAGCGAGAGAGATGCGGCGGAGCTTTTTTCCGTCTTAAGAAAAGCGGACGAACTTGGAGCGGAAAAGATATACGTTAAAGCTCCCGCAAAAAAAGGGATAGGTCTTGCGGTATACAACAGGCTGATAAGGGCCGCCGCCTTTAAAGTGATAAAATTATAAATATGTCAGACAGAAAAAAAACAAAAGTCATAGGTCTTACTGGAATGTCGGGAGCAGGAAAGTCAACAGCTTGCAGATTGTTTCGTGAAGCGGGATTCAACATAATAGACTGCGACCTGATTTGCCGTGAGATAGTGGAAAAGGGAAAACCGTGTCTTAAAGAAATAGTTTCCGAGTTCGGAAGCGAAATTTTGACTGCCGATGGCGGATTAAACCGAAGCCTTATGGGAAAAATAATTTTTTCGGATCCCGATAAGCGTATTAAACTTAATGGAATTATGTATCCTTATGTTTCATATAGTGTTATAAATAAAATAGTTTTTTCCGATTCGGAATACACCGTGCTGGATGCTCCGACGCTTTTTGAAAGCGGTTTGGAGGGTATATGCGAAAAGATAGTCAGCGTAACGGCGGATAAAGAGATTCTTATAAAGCGAATAACGACTCGCGACGGAATAACCGAAGAGGAAGCGAAAAATCGCCTTAATTCTCAACACGGCGCTGATTTTTTCAGTGAGAAATCGGACATACTTCTTGTAAACAACGGCTCCGATGAGGATTTTACGCGGGAGATAACTAAAACAATATGTCGGATAAGGAAGGAAAATGAGAGCGGAATATAAAACACCTCACAAGCGCAAAGGAAAAAACAGAAAATATTTATTTGCGGTAACATCGCTTATCCTGATAATAGCGCTGCTTTTCGGAAACGCGGTTTACAGGGCGGCGAGGGAAAAATATCTTTTATATAATTACCCTTTGAAATACGTGGAATATGTTGAAAAATATTCAAAAGAAAACGGTGTTAATAAATTTTTAATATATGCCATAATAAAAACGGAGAGCAATTTTGACAGCGACGCGGTTTCAAACGTGGGAGCAAGAGGTCTTATGCAGATAATGGACGAGACCTTTCAGTGGGTTCGCTACCGACTGAATGACAGTGATGAAACCGAGTATGGAACAATGTTTGACCCCGAACAGAACATTCGATACGGCTCTTATTTGATCGGTTATCTGTTAAATTATTTCGGTTCCATGGACGAAGCCGTATGCGCGTACCATGCGGGAGTGGGAAGTGTGGATTCATGGCTTCAAAATTCAAAGTACAGCGAAGACGGAAAAACATTGGATACCGTTCCTGCATCGGATACAAAGCACTATCTTAATAAAATAAAAGATGCGCTTAAAAAATATCAAAAAATATACACGGAGGACAACAAAAATGCCTAACGAAAAGGAAACAAGCAAAGCGAAGGAGCTTCAGAAACAGCTGTTTATGAAAAAGAAAAATTCGGGTCTGATTATGTCGGATACCGAACTTGAAGCGGCGGATAAGTTTTGTGAGGGTTACAAAAAATTTCTCGACGACGCAAAGACGGAAAGGGAAGCCGTGAAGGCGGCAATTGCTCTTGCCGAAAAGGCGGGCTTTACCCTATTTGACCGCAGCAAAAAGTACAGCGCGGGAGACAAGGTTTATCTTAACAACCGCGGAAAAGCCCTTATTCTTTCCGTAATCGGAAAAGAAGATATTGAAAATGGCGTAAATATACTTGCGGCTCATATTGATTCACCAAGACTTGACCTTAAGCAGAATCCTCTTTATGAAGACGCGGAAATGGCTTTTTTCAAAACTCATTATTACGGCGGTATAAAGAAATATCAGTGGCCTACCGTTCCCTTGGCGCTTCACGGCGTTATCATCAAGAAAAACGGTGAAACGATGGAAGTAAGAATAGGCGAAGACGACAACGATCCTGTATTTGTGGTTACAGATCTGCTTCCTCACCTTGCTGAAGAACAGATGAAGCGCACAGCTCCCAAAATTATAACGGGTGAGGAGCTTAATATCCTTATCGGTTCAAGACCCTTCAAGGACGATAAGGAAAGCGATCTTGTAAAGTTAAACATAATGAATATTCTGTTTGAAAAATACGGTATTGTTGAAGAGGACTTTCTTTCGGCGGAGTTGGAAGCCGTACCCGCCTTTAAAGCTAAGGATATCGGCTTTGACAGAAGCCTTGTCGGCGCTTACGGGCAGGACGACAGGGTTTGCGGATACACCGCGCTTATGGCAACATTAGAACAAAAGGACGTTCCCTCAAAGACAGTGGTAACCGTGCTTACCGATAAAGAAGAAACAGGCAGCGACGGAAATACAGGACTTCAGTCTTCCTACCTCGAATACTTTATTTGCGATTTGGCAGAAGCCGCAGGTAAAAACGGAAGACACGTGTTGTCCGCTTCAAAGTGTCTTTCCGCCGACGTAAACGCAGGATTTGATCCTTCTTTCCCCGACGTGCTGGAAAAGAAAA
>CANDLP010000325.1 GCA_947385505.1 uncultured Clostridia bacterium | reverse complement strand
TCGCAAACAGCAATCAGGACCGCCAATTCAAATTTACCGTTACGGGAAAAGGAACAAGCGATGAAAAGGTCACGGCTATGATCTTTCCCGACGGCACATCAATGAGTCTGGAGGGATTTTAGTGAATGTTGCGGAATTGAAAAAGCGGATACTACGCGGTTTTGCTGAGCCGAAACTGTTCTGGATTCCCATTAAGCAGCCTGACGCGGGAATCGGTACATTGATCATACAGCACGTACTGCATAATACCTTTAACGCTGACACAATGTCATTTACAGATGATACGGTAGTATACCGCGGTATGCGCTATGTGATTTTAGATTCAGAAAAACGAGTTGTTTATTCGAATAAAAAACAAACTCCCCCGATTGAACTTAAAATATCTTTGCCAAGCGGTAAATATACGTTCAAAATAATTTATTCCGATCCCGGTTGTGTTGCGAAAGAAAAAAACGCCGAAATCGAAATTATTCCAAACAAAACCGTTACTTACGCAGCAGAGTTTTTTGTCGATTTGTATAAACATGAACTTTTGTTTGGGTGCGTTGACGGAGGCGGTTTTTTAGTAACATCTGAATATGATACCAGTTCTGTTGAAAAAGTTGGCTATTATAAAACTGAAAAAATATATAGATTCGACCATGTTAATAATAACTTTACAAGTACGCCTGTATGTCATAATGAAAATGTTCCCCAATTAAATTATCCCATAGTTGAAGCCGGTGTATCAATATTAGGAGCGCCTATGTCTGCGGATATAGATTTTAATTCTTATTATAGTATGAGAAAGATAATTGAATTTATGGGATTTGGCAGTCTTCATGATAAAAACAACACAAACACATATATAGAAAATAACGGACCTACTATATCTCCGTCAAAACCTATTTTTAAAATTACCACAACAAGTATTTGGGGCAGCAGCATAATGTATTCACAAAGTTTTACTCACGGCTTTATTCCCACAGGTTATGATTTTCCATCGCCCGCATTTTTTGACGAAGAATATTATGACCCCGAAAGAAGAGACTACGCTTGGCTCCGATTCGGAAACCGAGACCTTCTTAAAAACAATTCTGACGGATATTATGTTTTGGGGTACAGGGATGACGAATTTGGATATCAGACTTTAAACTCAAACGGACAGTTAATACACGGAAATGTTTCCGAAGCAGGAAAATGGATAGAAACCGGCACAACTTATATCCGAAAATTTATATGGGACAGCGATGAGTTTTATAACGAACAGGCAATTTTAAATAAATTCAAAAACTATGAAGTTTTTAACAGTCTAAACGTTTCGATAATCATAAACGGTGTAAAAGAAACAGACGATACATTTTATATTTACGACAAGGACGTTGGTGAATATCGTTATAAATTTGGCGGCTTTACATATTATTCGGACGATTACGATCAATATTAATTTTTAATATAAGGAGGAAAAAAATCATGCCAAACGTAAAAACAACAACGCTTTCAGGAACGGAAACGAAAGTAACGCTCCCGCAGAATTACCCTTTCTGCTTCATAGCAAATATGAGCGAAGCGGAAATATACGCTTCGGGAAATCCCGGCGTCGTCCCATATGCCGACGGAGTCTATACCGTTCCAGCGGGTACGGAGATACGCATATCTCCCGAAGCTTCCGGAAATACCCTGTGGCTTCTCGGCAGCGGCAAGGTTCAGATACGCGGCGAGGAGATTGCTGCGCCAACCTCTTTTAAGCGCTCCGTGAAAGGAGGTGAAAGCAGCTTCAGCGGGGACTACAACGACCTGACAAACAAGCCGGATATTCCCATACCGTCGGAGGTCATAAATGCAAATTCCACCAATGAGACGGTAAGCACCTCAAAATCGGTTTTTGATTATGTAAATAATCAGGTATCCGGTTTAGTTGGCGCAGCTCCGGACACGCTTGATACGCTGGAGGAGCTTGCTGCCGCTATTCAGGATAATAAAGATGTGATCGATGTTTTGGACGCTGCTATTACCAACAAAGCAGATAAGAGCGCGTTAAGCAATTATGCCACACAATATGATTTGTCCGCCAAACAAGATATTATCACCAAGCCCCCGATTACAGATAATTCCGTTGATTGGAATACATTGACCGAAACAGCAATATATCCGGTTGGAATCCAAAACGGCGAAGGTCTTTCGGACAGTTCAACCCACGGGCTGTCAAGCGCATATCCATATGGCTTTCTGATAGTTATGGCGAGATTGAATTACAACGGCTGGCTGTATCAGCTATACATAAACGACCGCAGCGAGGTTTATATTCGTTCTCTTTATACATCATGGAAATCATGGGTTCGTATTGACGCGGGCGCAATTGATCTTAGCGAATTAAGAGCAAAAATTGAAGCAATAGAGACAACCGGATGGAACTTTAAATCGCCGATTTTTGATGGGCCTGAAGTCGCTGCAAAGGTTCTTTGTAAAATACCGGTAAGTACAAATACAACAAACCCCGGCAATCTCCGGCAAAACATCTCGTTCATTCTTTGCGGGGGGATTAACCTTGGCAACGTTTTCAAAGGAACATATTTAATTGAAGTCAGCAACAGGAACAAAAAATTTTCTTCATCAATAACAAAATTATCCGGCAGCGCTGACGCAAAATTTTATTATTATGAGGAAAATGATTATTGGGTACTCTGCGTCGGAAATGTCGGATATTTATCAAGCCTTACCATGACGGTTTTAAACGCCGACAATAAAAAGCCCGATGATATTTTAAAAAATTTAGAATACGGTTCACTTGAAGTAACCGCTTATCCCGTGGAGAATATGACAGCGCTGCCGCTTCAAAAAATGTTAACGTCTGAGGATATTACTCCCGAAATGATTGAAAAAATTAAAAATTTATAATATAACAGGAGGTCTAATATGGGACAAATTTATCTTCCGAAATTAATTCCGGACAGCACGTCGGTACTGAACGGCGTGACTGTCCACAAATATTTTCTGAAAGACCACAACGTTAACGGAATTACCCTGCCGCCCTTGCGCACCAAGCCGCTCATTGGCGTGACGATCCACAACACCGAGGATTTGCCCCGAGTTGAGGACGACGGCGAACAGTACACCCGCGCGACCCTTAACGGCAACATGGGTACCGTACGCACCCATTACTATACCGACGACCTGTGTGCATGGCAGAATCTTGAGGACACCCGCTGCAACTGGACCTGCGCCGACGGAACCGGTCCCGGAAATATGCAGACCATTGCGATCGAATGCATTATGTCCGGCAGAGACGGCGCGGAAAATACCAAAGCGCGGAACAATGCGGCAAGACTTGCGGCGTATCTGCTGCACAAAAACGGTCTGACCGCAGATAACTTGTACACCCACACCTACTGGCTTCACGTCAAGGACGGGCATACGAAGCTGTCAGATACCGCCAATATCGACAAGTGGTGTACCGCGCCGCACAGCTATAAAAATTGTCC
>CANDLP010000324.1 GCA_947385505.1 uncultured Clostridia bacterium | reverse complement strand
CAAATACAATCCGAGCAATCTTCCCGTTTTTTGGGCAAAAGGAACAGAAATATAATCATAACAGTAAACGAAGATATAGAAGTTTTGCCAAGTCATAAGTGGATGACACTTGGAACAATAAAACAGCTTATGAAAATTGATAACCTCGTTAACATGGACACTCGGACGGTTTTGTCCTGTATTCCCTATTGTGGTGAAAATCTGACTGATATTGAAAAGTGCGAAATATACGAAATGTTTTCCGACAAGGCGCTTTTTCGCTCTATGTACAACAACGAAAGGTCTGATTTTGTAAGGGTTTACCGTTACATAAACGACTATAAAATGCTCCATTCACGCGAAAATAAAATTGTACCGCTGACCGATTTGAAAAATTGGGATTTCACCGACAACGGAATAACTCACAAAACAGGTTATCCTTTTAAGGTGATTTTCTGTGACATTGAGATTGAGGGACGGGAAGTCACCCATTGGACACAGCCGCTTTTTGAAGCGGAGGGAATGGCGGTTTTTGGACTTATCAGTGCGGATTTTAAAGGCACAACAAAATTTTTGGTGCACGCAAAGCCCGAAGCAGGCTGTTTTGACGGAATCGAGTTAGCCCCCACAGTGCAGCTTGAAGCCACCGTCCCCGAAACCGAATATTCCGAAATGGACAAGCTTTTTTTTAAGCTTTTGGATAATGGCGCCGAAATAAAAAACAACGTGATTTTGTCCGAAGAGGGCGGAAGATTTTATCATGAGCAAAACAAAAATATTATTATAAAAGTAAATCCTGATGATGTTGGAAAACTTCCCGATGGTTATTTCTGGCTTGATTACAAAACGCTTAATCAAATGGTACAATATAATAATGTTTTAAATATTCAGCTAAGAAACTTACTGTCATTGTTGGACTTTTAGGGAGAAATATAATTATGGATAAAATAAGAATCGGTGTGCTTTGTCCGTCGGAGATAGCGTTTCGGCGTTTTATGCCTGCGGTAAAAAAGCTTGATGATTTTGAGTACATAGGGCTTGCAGCAGCAACGGAGCGGGAATTTTCGGGGGAGGAAAGCGATGAACCCAAACCTTGCGAAATTGAAAAAGCCAATAAATTCATTGAAACTCACGGAGGAAAATTGTTTAAAAGCTACGAAGGCTTACTAACATCGCCTGAAATCGACGCGGTGTATATTCCGCTTCCGCCCGCTTTACATTTTAAATGGGCGAAAGTGGCGTTGGAAAACGAAAAACACGTGCTTTTAGAAAAGCCGTTCACAACAAATTTATCCGACACCGAATCGCTTATCAAACTTGCAAAAGAAAAAAATCTTGCGGTTCATGAAAATTATATGTTTGCGTTTCATTCGCAAATCGGATGGATAAAACAAAAGTTAGATGAAGGTACAATTGGAGAAATTCGGCTGATACGAATTGACTTCGGTTTTCCGTTTCGCGGAGCAAATGATTTTCGGTATGATAAAAAGCTTGGCGGCGGTGCGCTGTTGGACTGCGGCGGATATACTGTAAAGCTGGCGGGAATGTTTTTGGGTGATTCGGCGCATGTTGCAGCATCTCAGCTTAACACAAAGGAAGGGTTTGAAGTGGATATTTACGGCAGTGCAACACTTGTAAACAATGACGGATTGACGGCACAGGTTTCCTTTGGAATGGATAACTTCTACCGTTGTAATTTAGAAGTGTGGGGAAGTAAGGGGACGATTTTTACAGGAAGAATTCTGACCGCGCCGGAAGGATTTGAACCGACTGTTATTATTAAAAACATTGACGGGGAACAGGTGTTTACGCTTTCTGCCGATGATACTTTTAAAAAATCTGTTGAATTTTTCGGAAAATGCATAGACAATGGAAAACTCAGAATTAAACATTATGAAGCTATTCGCAAACAAAGTAAACTGATAATGAATTTTGAAAGGAACGATTAGCTATGGGAAAAATAAATATTACAGAACTTGAATTAAATGGTGTCAAAATAATTGAACCGCAAGTATTTAAAGATAACAGAGGATTTAGCTGTGAAACCTTTTCGGTTAAAGATTTGAAATCAATGGGCATAAATTACAATTTTGTTTTGGATTATCATGCTTATAACAAGCATAAGGGTACGTTAAGAGGAATTCATTTTCAAAATAACCCCCATCCACAAACCAAATTAGTGCGTGTCCTTCATGGTGAAATTCTTGATTTTGTCGTTGATTTAAGGAAAGATTCACCAACATTCAAACAGTGGATTTCGCATGAAATATCTGCTAAAAATATGAAGCAGATATTGATTCCTAACGGATTCGGACATGCTTTTGTTACGCTTCAAGACGAAACAAGCGTGTTGTATAAATTTGATGATTACTATGACGGTAATCTTGTAAGAACAATTCGTTGGAATGATCCCGAATTGAATATTGATTGGGGAGGAACCAATTTTATAATGTCGGAGGGTGACAGGAACGCTGTTGGAATTAAGGATAGTGACGTTAATTTCAATATGGAGGAGAATAAGTAATGACTTATTTTATAACAGGAGCCGGAGGATTTATAGGTAGCGCGTTAACAAAAAAATTAGCCTCTGAAGGAAATAAGGTTTATGCTTTGTTGTATTCAGAAAAAGAAAAAAACAGATATCAATTTGAGGAAAATATTTTTTTGGTTATCGGAGATTTGAATAATACCGGAGAAATTATGTCAACAGTCAGCGAAGAGATAGATTGTTTTATTCATTTGGCGTGGCAGGGAATTTCCGCAGCTGATTATAAAGACATTACAGTACAAAAAAACAATTTTGAAATGTCCGTAAATGCTGTATTGCTTGCACAAAAATTAAAAGCCCGCCGTTTTATATTTTGCGGTTCAAATCAGGAATATCTTATATCTAAAAATACAATTGACGGATTATTATCAAGTACAAGCATATATGGTACATGCAAACTGTGTTCAAGGAAAATATGCGAAGCATTATGCAAAGACAATATGATTTTTAATGCAACTGCCTTCACAAATGTTTTTGGGGTAGGTGATTATTCTAAAAGAACAGCCAATTTATTTATAATGAAATTGCTAAAAAACGAATCGCTTGACTTAATCGAAGGTGATAATCTATATGATTGGACATATATTACAGATGCGGTAAACGGTTTAATTGCGGTTAGTAAAAAAGGAATAAACGGAAAACAGTATTACATAGGAAGCCGTAAGTTGAGGACTTTTAAAGAAATTATAATTGATGTTCGTGATATAATCAACCCGGATTCCGATTTGCATTTCGGAAAATATAATGATACTTCCTTTACTGATTATTCTCAATTCGATTTGAACGCCTTGTATAACGACACCGGTTTCGAGTGTAAAGCGGACTTTAAAGAAAGTATTCTGAAAACCGCAGAATGGCTAAAGGATCAGCACATAGTTGATTCCACACACACACACACACACACACACACACACACACACACACACACACACACAC
>CANDLP010000323.1 GCA_947385505.1 uncultured Clostridia bacterium | reverse complement strand
CTCGAAAAGGTTTACGGCGTTTCCACTTTTTATTCCCAGTTTTCTCTCAACCCCAAGGGTAAGTACAGAATATCCGTATGCTTGGGCACCGCCTGCTACGTTAAAGGCTCCGGCGACGTGTTCAATAAGCTTCAGTCTATTCTGGGCGTTACCAGCGGCGGCATTACAGACGACGGAAAATTCTCCTTACAGGACTGCCGCTGCATAGGCGCGTGCGGTCTTGCTCCCGTTATGACGGTTAACGACGACGTTTACGGAAGACTGACCGGCGATGAAAAAGAACTTCGCGAAATTCTTGCCAAATACGAATAATACTAATTGTAAATCAATCTATAGACAATATAATGATTTACAATTACTTCCAAAACACTATTTGAAAATCATTCCATATGCTCAATTTGTATATAATATGACTTTTAAATAGTATAAGTCTCTGATATGGAACTTAAGGAACTTTCCCTGAATATTCTCGACATCGCTCTTAACAGCGTAAAAGCGGGCGCCCTGCTTATTGAAATTTCCGTAACGATATGCACCGAATCAAACAGGCTCGTTATAGAAATAAAAGATAACGGCTCCGGATTTAACGTAAACGAATACGAAAAAGAAACGGCCTGCGGATTATACCGAGGCAATGCCCCCAAAAAAAGCGGCGGAAACGGTTTAAGAATTTTTAAAGAAAGCGCCGAAAAAACCGGCGGAAGTTTTTTTCTAAACTCCAAAGAAGGCTTCGGCACCCGTGTAAGGGCGGAATACATATTAAACAGTCCCTTTTGCGCCCCACTTGGCGATATGGCGGAAACCTTTGCCGCGCTTATACTCTGCGAAGGCGAAAGGGAGATTGTTTACACCTATAACGCGGACGGCAGGGGCTTCGGCATAAGCACAAAGCAAATTAAAGAAATATTCGGAAATATTCCTTGGAAAAATTATGAGACAATAAAATTCATAAAAGAATTTATAAAAGAAAATACCGATATTATCAATAAAAACAGATTTTTTTGAAAGGATAACTGCATATGAAAACCTTAGCTGATCTTCAGGCAATCAAGGAAAATCTGCAAAGCCAGATGGATCTGCGCAATGAGTCTCACGCCGGCACAAGGATCGCGGTGGGCATGGCCACCTGCGGCATTGCGGCGGGCGCCAGACCCGTTGTCACCGCTTTTTCCGATTCGGTTCAGGAGCATAAGCTTCACGGCGTTGCCGTTACGCTTACCGGCTGTATCGGACTTTGCAGCCAGGAGCCTATCGCAGAAGTCACCACTCCCAAGGACGGAAAGGTGACATACGTTAAAATGACTCCCGAAAAGGCTAAAAGAGTGGTTGAAGAGCACATCATCGGCGGCAATGTGGTAAAAGAATACACCATAGAAAACAATAAGTAATCAGGAGGAAGAAATTTTATGTATCGTTCTCAAGTTTTGGTCTGCGGTGGTACAGGCTGTACTTCCTCCGGAAGTCCCGCGATCATCGAGAGACTTCATGAGGAAATAAAGAAAAACGGGCTGGAAAACGAGGTGCAGGTGGTAAGAACCGGCTGCTTCGGTCTTTGCGCTCTCGGTCCGATAATGATTGTATATCCCGAAGGCTGTTTCTACTCGGCGGTCAAGGAAGAGGATATCCCCGAAATCGTTTCCGAGCACCTTTTAAAGGGCAGAATAGTTGAACGCCTTCTTTATCAGGAAACCGTAACCGAAAACGGTATCAAACCCCTTAACGACACCAATTTCTATAAAAAACAGCACCGCGTGGCGCTTCGCAACTGCGGCGTTATCAACCCCGAAAATATCGACGAATACATAGCCGTAGAC
Organism: uncultured Clostridia bacterium; assembly: GCA_947385505.1. Lineage (GTDB taxonomy): Bacteria > Bacillota > Clostridia > Oscillospirales > Ruminococcaceae > Ruminiclostridium_E. The sequence goes on along the minus strand of CANDLP010000323.1, from coordinate 1,649 downwards.
GGTTATCAGGCTCTCGGCAAAGCGCTCAACGAAATGACCCCCGAACAGGTTATTCAGACAATATTGGATTCGGGACTCAGAGGAAGAGGCGGAGCGGGCTTCCCCACAGGCAAAAAGTGGCAGCTTGCGCGCACCATCGTTCAGGACGGCGGTCAGAAATACGTGTGCTGCAACGCGGACGAGGGCGACCCCGGCGCGTTTATGGATCGTTCCGTACTTGAAGGCGACCCCCACGTTGTTATCGAAGCCATGGCTATTGCCGGCTATGCTATCGGCGCCACACAGGGTTATATCTACGTCCGCGCGGAGTATCCCATTGCCGTTCAGCGTCTCAGAATCGCTATAAATCAGGCGAGAGAATACGGGCTTCTCGGCAAAAACATCTTCGGTAAGGGTTTTGACTTTGACCTTGACATTCGTCTCGGCGCGGGCGCATTCGTCTGCGGCGAGGAAACCGCTCTCATGACCTCCATTGAAGGCAAGAGAGGCGAGCCGCGCTGCCGTCCTCCCTTCCCCGCCGAAAAGGGTCTTTTCCAGCGTCCCACCGTTCTCAACAACGTTGAGACCTACGCCAACATTCCTCAGATCATATTGAAGGGCGCCGACTGGTTCTCCTCAATGGGCACGGAAAAATCCAAGGGCACCAAGGTATTTGCTTTGGGAGGCAAAATCAACAATACCGGACTTGTGGAAATTCCCATGGGCACCACCCTCCGCGAAATCGTATACGAAATCGGCGGCGGCATACCCGGCGGAAAGAAATTTAAGGCGGCTCAGACGGGCGGCCCTTCGGGCGGCTGTATCCCCACCGAGCATCTCGATATAAAAATCGACTATGACAACCTTATCGCCATAGGCTCAATGATGGGCTCCGGCGGACTTATCGTAATGGACGAGGACAACTGTATGGTGGATATCGCCAAGTTCTTCCTTGAATTTACCGTTGACGAGTCCTGCGGCAAGTGTACTCCCTGCCGTATCGGCACAAAGCGCCTTTACGAAATGCTCCATAAAATAACAAGCGGCAACGGCACTCTTGAAGATCTGGACAAGATGGAAAAGCTTTGCTACTACATCAAGAACAACTCTCTCTGCGGACTCGGACAGACGGCTCCCAACCCCGTGCTTTCCACCCTCCGCTACTTCAAGGACGAATATATCGCTCACGTTGTGGACAAAAAATGTCCTGCGGGCGTATGCACCCGTCTGCTTCAGTACAAGATCATCGAAGATAAGTGCAAGGGCTGTACCGCCTGCGCAAGAGTTTGTCCCGCGGGCGCAATCAGCGGCAACGTGAAGGAGCCTCACTCCATTGATCCCGCAAAGTGCATAAAGTGCGGTGCTTGTATGAGCAAGTGCAAATTCGGCGCCATTATCAAGGAATGATAGAAAGGAATTGTTACTATTATGGTTAATATTAAAATTAACGGTATCGAATGTTCCGTTGAAGAGGGTACAACCATACTTGAAGCGGCGCGGGCGAACGGTATTCGTATCCCCACTCTTTGCTGGCTTAAAGATATAAACGAGATAGGCGCCTGCCGCATCTGCGTCGTTGAAATGACCGGCGCGAGAAGTCTGGTCGCCTCCTGTATGTATCCCATTTCAAAGTTCGACGAAGGTAAAAATATACTCACCAATTCCCCCGC
>CANDLP010000322.1 GCA_947385505.1 uncultured Clostridia bacterium | reverse complement strand
CGCGTCCTTTGCGTGATGGATAGCCTCAACGGTCTGTGGCATTATTCCGTCGTCCGCCGCAACGACAAGTATGGCGATATCAGTTATCTGTGCGCCTCTTGCGCGCATGGCGGTAAAAGCCTCATGTCCGGGGGTGTCAAGGAAAGTGATATCCCTTCCTTCCGCAGTAACGCGGTAAGCGCCTATATGCTGTGTAATTCCGCCCGCTTCGCCCGCCGCCACATGTGCGTTTCTTATATAGTCGAGAATTGAAGTCTTACCGTGGTCAACGTGTCCCATAACCACTACAACAGGACTTCTGGGAACCAGATCCTCGCTGTTGTCCTCTACCTCGTCGAAAAGTCTTTCCTCTATGGTGACTATTACCTCTTTTTCCACCTTCGCGCCCAATTCTTCGGCTACAAGCGAAGCTGTGTCAAAATCTATCACCTGGTTTATGGAGCACATCTCGCCTAACTGCATCAGCTTTTTGATAACTTCCGCGGCATTTACCTTAAGTCTTGAGGCAAGCTCGCTGACCACGATCTCATCGGGTATCTGCACCTTAAGCTGCTGCTTTCTCGCTCTTTCAAGCTCCAGCCTCTTAAGCTTCTGAGCCTCAGTCTCGCGGGTATTCTTACCGTACTGACCGCGCTTCTGCCGGCTTTTCTGGTCAATCTTTTGCTTTCTTCCCGCGAATTCGCCGCCCTTTTTTGAACCGGAACTGCTCTGAGCTATGGACTCATATTTTTCGTTATATTTATCAAGATCCACATAGCTTCCCCTTGTATCCACACGCTTGGTGACCTGTTCGCCCCTTTGCTGAGCCGCCTGTTTCTCCTTTTTCTTGGCTACAGGCGGTTCATTGGTCTTTATGGCGGAAATATCCACCTTAGCAGCGGGAGTCTTGGGCGCTATGGGTGTCGTCCTGACACGTTCGCCCTCGGCTCTGGGCTTTGACTGGGAGCTGTTGTTATGATTATTCTGACCCTGTTTGGGTTTGTTGGCGGCGTTTTGAGTGGATTTCAGCTGTGAGGACTTTAAAGGCGGCTGTTTTTCGGCGGACTTGGCAGCGGCTTTTCGGGCTTCCTCCGCCTTAGCGGCTTCTTCCTTGACCTTTTCTGCCTTTTTAGCTTCTTCCGCCTTCCTTGCTTCCTCTTTTGCTATTTCTGCCTTTCTTGCTTCTTCGGCTTTACGCGCTTCTTCCCTTGCTTGTTCCGCCTTGCGGGCTTCCTCCGCTTTTCGGGCTTCCTCTGCCTTCTTCGCCTCTTCAGCTTTTCGTCTTTCCTCTTCCTTTTTAGCTTCTTCAGCTGCGGCAGCTTTCTTTTCCTCTTCTTCCTTTGCGCGCCGCGCCGCGTTTGCCCGCTCCTCGCGCACTCTTTCCCCTTCGGCAAAATACGCCTCAAAGCTGCCCACCTGATTATCCTGTGACAGCTTATCCAAAACCACGTCAAGCTCCTCGCCGATAAAGCTTGCGCCTACTTTTTTCTCTACGCCCAAATAATTCGCCACTATCTCGATAGCCTCATTCGGCGTTACGTTAAGATCTTTTGCGAAATCTCTGATTTTTGCTTTAGAATTGGTTTCCATTCAAATTCCCCCAAGATTGTAAGGTAATTTACCAAAGGCTTTGCTTTTGCCTTCGGATTTAATTTAAAATTTAAGTATTTTATTTTATCGGCTCACAGCCTTGGGAAAGCGCTTTCCAAAAGCCCTCGTCCGTAATTGCCGCAATACCTGTTTTTTTTCCTATAACGCTCTCTATCTGCTCCATATCGGCGTCCAACGCCATGATATCCAATTCGGGGCGGTATTTATCTCTTAAAAAAAGCACCTCTTTTTTGGTTTTCGGGGAAAGATCTTTTGAAAGAGCAATTCCCTTAACCCTCGACTTAGGATCAATGAGTTCTCTTTTTACCGCGTCAAATCCCACAATCAAACAACCGGTCTTTTTCATAAGCCCCAAGGTAGATAAATTCACGCTTCTTCCTCCTCGGCCTCTTTTATTTCAAGCTCCAACCGATTATATAGCTCCTCGCCTATTCTGCACTTCAGAGAGCGCTCCAGCGATTTTTTTTTCACAGCTTTTTTAAAGCATTCCGAAGATTTGCAGATATAAGCGCCTCTGCCGTTTTTCTTTCCCGTAAGATCAAGAGATATTTCCCCTTCTTTACTCCTGACTATGCGCAAAAGGCTTTTTTTCCCTATCATTTCATCACAGCCGAGACATTTTCTCAGCGGCTCAACTTTTCCCACAGGCTTCCCCTTCTTTTAAAATTATTTAACTAAAATTATTTAACCCTGCTTATATTAACCCTCGAAAAATCCGCTTTCGGGTTTTATATCGATTTTATATCCGGTTAGCTTGGCGGCAAGCTTAGCGTTTTGCCCCTTGTTTCCTATGGCTAAGGAAAGCTGATTGTCGGGAACCAGCACCGTACAGGATTTTACCTCCTCGTCGGGTATATCCACGCTTATTACGTCGGCAGGCTTTAAAGCCTGCTTTATAAATTCGCAGGGATCGTCATTATATATTACAATATCTATTTTTTCGCCGCAAAGCTCATCGCATATTTTGGAGATTCTGCTTCTCTGAGGGCCTATGCAGGCGCCCAACGGATCCACATTGGGATCATTGCTCACAACGGCCATTTTACTGCGCTGTCCCGGCTCTCTGCTTATTGACTTTATTTCCACAATGCCCTCAAAAATTTCAGGCACCTCCTGTTCAAAAAGCCTTTTTATAAAATCTCGGTTGGTTCTGCTTATCCTTAACATCGGCCGGCGGTCGGCGGGCGACGCGCCGCTTACATAAACCTTTATCATATCGTTTTCGTGAAGCTCGTCACCGGGAAGCTGCTCGCTTCTGAAAAGCATCACTTCGTTGCCTTTTATCTCCACCGTTGCGTTGCCCGTGGCAGGCTCAACCTTCAGCACCTTTACGGATACCGCTTCATTCTGAAGCTCGCCCCACTGTTCAACCAGCTTGCTGCGTTCTACGTCCTTGATTCCCTGCTTCATAACCTGTTTTGCGGTCTGTGCGGCAATCCTTCCGAAGTGCATTGTATCGAGAGGAATGATACAGGTATCGCCGGGTTTATAGCGCTTGCTGTACTTCTTGGCTTCCTCCGCCGAAATCTGATTGGCTTCGTCCTCTACCTCCTCGACAACTTCTTTTAATAAAGCCACCTCAAGGGCGCCCGTTCTTTCGTTTACTGTATATTTTACATTTTCACAGCGGGGGTATTCCTTTTTTACCGCAATTCCCACCGCGGTTTCTATCTTTTCTATCAGCAGCTCAGGCTCTATGCCCTTTTCTTCCGCGAGCATTTTAAGGGCTTCGTAAAAGCTTACATTTTTTTCGTTGGCAGCCATTTTAGCATTCCTCCTGTGAAATATCGGCTAATATATGAATTTTGTGTTTGCAGTTCAATTATTGTCTATTATTGTCGTCGGGTTTATTCGGAAGCAAAAAAGCTTATTCCGCCCCCTCGTCTT
>CANDLP010000321.1 GCA_947385505.1 uncultured Clostridia bacterium | reverse complement strand
CGGCATGGCATTTAAAAAATAGTTTATCTATTTTTTAAATGGTTATTAGTATTATTTTCTCTTTTTGAAGATTAAAACTCCTACAGCTGCCGCGGCGGCGGGTATAACGGCAAGCATTATTCCCGTAGGACGATTTTGCTTATCCTGATCGCCGTTTTCGGCGTTTCCGATATTTTCTGCGGCGGAAGCGGTTTCGGAAACGGAGGCGTCATATGTACCGTTATCGGTATTATCATTGTCGGGGACATTAACATTGGCATTTGTATCGGCTGCTTCGTCGGCTGTAACATTGGAAGTTACATCGGAGGTCTGAACGTCAGCGGCAACGCTTGTGGTTTCCGCCGCGGCGGTTGTTTCGCTTTCGGTTGGAGCGGCGGTTTCGGAAGCCGCTGTCGTTTCGGGAATATGGAAACCTCCTCCGATGTATACGGTGGTGGTAACTTCGGGAGGAAGTTTAGCCACAGCTTCCGTTTCCTTTTCTCCGCAGACATTGCATTCCCGCGTTTTCTCGCCCTCTTCGTCGTCGGTAGGTTCCTTAGTATCCGTCCACTCGCCCCAATCATGACCCAAGGCGGCAATTTCCTTCGTTTTGGTTTCATTGCATCTTGCGCAGGTAAAGGTCTTTACTCCCTTTTGGGTGCAAGTTGGCTGAGTTGTGACCGCGCCGTTGTCCCAATCGTGACCCAAAGCGGCGATTGCTTCCGTTTTGGTTTCGCCGCATTCCGCACAGGTGAAGGTTTTTACGCCTTTTTCGGTACAGGTGGGGGCTTTTGTCTCCGTTCCGTTGTCCCATGTATGTTCGTGAACGACTTGTATAAGCTTGTCAAAATCGGCGTCGGAAGGTACCTTGAAATATCCGTTGATGTCGGTTCCGTATTTTTCGTCGAGATTGACAGGAAGTCTCTCCACGTCTTCCTCGTCCACAAAGACGATATCAGTGGGTTCTATGCTTATTCCTGCGCTTCCCGCTGCCGCGTCCGGCAAAACGGTAAATTTAATCGAAGCAATATCGCCTGTGGCTGTGCTGTTGCTTTCGCCTGTGCCGCAAATCCACAAAAGCTTTACTCTTCCCTCATCGTTATGGATCTTTGTACCAACAAATGAATTGTTGTAGCCAAAGTCCTCAAAGACGGTAATATCCTCATCTTTTTCGATAATAACAACGTTCGGGTCGTAATTTACGCGAAAACCTAAGGTAACAAGCCCGGGATTTTCGTCCAAGGTCAGCGTCATGGTAAAATTGCCGCCCTTTGCCGCTTCGGCTTTGTCAAAGCTCGCGCTTAACGCGTAGCCGTTGTCCTCCGCCGCGCTTGCGGCGGTCGTCAGGCAAAGAGCCGACCCGAAGACGACCGCAGCGGCAGCTATGCCCGATAGAATTTTTTTCATAATTTTTTTCTCCTTATTTTTTATTTTATGCGTGCGCATAATTAACCTTTTAATTTGTACTTTTGGCGAAATCCGCTAAAGCTGTCAGTCAAGCAGCATTCTTGCCAATGCTATGCTGTCTCTCGGATCGATCCTTCCGTCTCCGTTCACATCTGCGGCGGTCTCGTCAATTTCGTTGCCCCACTCCGCGAGGTAACGGTTAAGCAAAATTACGTCTTCGCTGTTTACCTTTCGGTTGCCGTTGACGTCGCCCATTATACTGTCGGGGATAAGTGTTTCGGTAGTTATTATGTATTCGCTGAAGTGGTCGGTGGTGAATATCATATATCCGTCAGAGTACGAAGCGTGCATATTGGTATATTTATTATCAGCTTCTTTACGGTATACGTTGCAGTCGTTGGCGTTCCAGCCTGAAGGCATAGGTATTTTTACTTTAACTTTATTAGTCGGCTGTACAGAATTTCCACTTGTATTTTTTAATGTAATTTTATAAGTTTCAGATGTGTCTGTAGACAAATCGCTTTCTTTTATAACATTCAGCACAATGCCATTTAACGGATTATCGGAATTCCCTTCCAATATTATTTTGCTTTCTTCGTCAATCAACGAGGGGGTATTTAATCCTACAAATTTATAATGCTTTTTTGCGAAAGCTTCTATCGGTGTTCCTATAAAACCATATATGGTATCAATAGAAGAATTTTCAAAATTTTCCCCGAAATAATAGTAGTTATCAAGTTGTGTATCCGAGTAAACAGCGGTTTCCATAGGAATTATCAAAGAAGTTAAAGAAGTACAGCCGGTAAAAGCCGTTGTATGTATATACTCTAAATTATCCGGTAAAATTATGTTTTTTAGATTTTTGCAGTCCGAAAAAGCATGATGTGATATATCAGTTACTTCGCCGGGAACATAAAATTTTGTTTGAGTTTTTCCCGCGGGATACCGCAGCAATGTTATTCCGTTGTTACTGCACCGTGCACTGTTCCAGTATAAAACACCGTCTATAGAACTGTAAAAGCGGTTTTCAGCATCAACAGTTATATTTTTAAGCGATGTACAGCCGTTAAAATAGCCTATGTAAAAGTTTTTAGTTGTTGTTGAATTTTTATCATCAACCGTATAATAATGTCCTTCTACGAGGCAGTTGCTCGGAATATTTATTTCTGTAAGAGAAGCGCAATTGTCAAAAGCCGATAGCTTGATATTTCGCAATCCGTCCGGCATTACAATATTCACAAGAGACGAGCAGTTGTAAAAAGCTTTCTTTTCGATATCGGAGAGTGACTCCGGAAGATTTACCGTGGCGAGAGAAGTACAATCCTTAAATGTTTCCTCTTTAATATCTTGTACACCTTGCGGAATTGTAACTTCGACAAGGGATGAACACCCGCTAAATGCCTTAAATTCTATATTGGATATGCTGTCGGGTATGATGATATTTCCTAAAGATACACAGTTTTTAAATACACACCTGTTCAAGGTGGTTAATTTAGTGGGGATATTTATTGAGGTTAAATAAGAACAGTCTGAAAAAGCGCCGCAACCTACTATTGATATGTTGTCCGGAAGTGTTACCGTTTTAATCTTGCTGTTCATAAAAGCCCAATCGTTTATACTTGTAACCGAATCAGGAACAATAAATGCGCTGTCGGTTTTTCCGGCGGGATATGTGAAAATTGAAGTTTCATATTGATATAAAATTCCGTTTTTTGATGCATATGAGTAATTTTCTCCATCTACATTGATTTCTGTTAATGCCAAACCGTTATGGAATGCCCCTGCTCCGATGTGGGTTACGGTGTCGGGAATAGAGATACTGACAGTGTAAGTATTTTCACAGTCTGTGCCGTCAGTTGATGTGAAGAAATTTCCCGGTGCTAAAACGTCTCCGTCAGAACCTAATCTTGTTACTTTTTTTCCGTTAATTGTTTTTGGAATTATAAGTTCTCTTGCTTTTCCGGTGTACGATTTGATCCATATGGTTCCATCACTAATCTCTTCATAAATATATTCGCTGTTTACTCCGTCCGCAAGCGGAAGATATTCTTCCCTATACGCCGAATCCGCTTCCTCCGTCCCATTTGTTTCATCTGCCATTAAGCTCGGCACACAGCCGATAATCAGTGTTGCCGCCG
>CANDLP010000320.1 GCA_947385505.1 uncultured Clostridia bacterium | reverse complement strand
ACAACTGTTGCAATGGCTGTAGTTCCCGACCTTTTGGGACTTACCGAGGAAGAAGCTATCGCTGTCTGTGAATCGGCAGGGTTGAAATACAGTGTGTCCTACGGCTACAGCGACGAGATTGAAAAGGGGTATGTTATCGGACAAACTATTCCGGTTAATGCTTCCGTGGCTGAGGGTATCAGTGTGCCGTTTACGGTCAGTGAGGGAGTTGAAATTGTAACCACTATTGCTACGACGGTTGAAACTACCGTTTTAACTACAACTGCTCCAGCTGAAGAATTTATTATTATTAAAGGAGCACAGTATTCAACAAGTTTAACGGAACTTGACATAACAGGCTTTCAGCTTACAAATGATGACATAAGGGACTTATATAAAATGAAAAATTTAAAAATATTGTGGTTGGGTGACAATCAAATAAGCGATATATCTGTTTTGGAGAATTTGGTTAATTTGGAAGAATTGATCCTGTGCCAAAATCAAATTAGTGATATAAGTCCATTAAAAAAATTAACTAATCTTAAATATTTGGATTTATGGGGCAATCAAATAAGTGATATAAGTTCATTAGAAGAGTTAAAGAAATTAAAACATTTGGAACTATATGCAAATTTAATAAGTGACATAAGCGTATTGGAGAATTTAACCAGCTTAGAAAGTCTATATCTAATTAGTAATCCAGTAAAAGATGAAGATATTGATTATTTAAAAACAATTCTGCCTAACTGCTTTATTGGTTAAATACTTTATGAGGATTTTATAATGATCATAACCTACAAATTCTTCACTGAAACAGGCTTAAAGCGCAAAACAAATCAGGACAGAATAACCGTCCGCACAAGCGAAAAAATTTCTTTTTTTGCCGTTGCGGACGGTATGGGAGGTCACTCAAAGGGCGAGTATGCAAGCGAAACTGTAATAAAATATCTTGACGCACTTTGGAATGAAATTTCTGACTTTTTGGGAGATTTTCAAACCGCCGTGGACATGGTTATCTCTGCGTTAGACAAGGCTAATACAGAAATATTTTGTTATGCAGAATCGAAAAAAATAATATGCGGCTCAACAGCTTCGGTGCTGTTGATATGTGGGGAATTTTATGCGGTCATAAACATAGGAGACAGCCCGATATACCGTGCCAATATAAAAAAAGCATGGCATGAGTCCACGGAGCACAGTTACGGTGTTATCGCTTGTAAAAGTACAGGCGCTGCTCCCAATGAAATTGACGAAAGCCGCAAGGGTAGACTTATTCGTGCGGTTGGAGTAAGTGACAAGCTTTTGCCCAGCGTAAAAACGGGACGTATTGTCGGTAGACAGGTATTTCTGATTTGCAGCGATGGGGTAAGCAGATATTTTATAGACAAAAAAATTTTCGGATATTTAAAGCGTACTGCTGCCGAAAAAAATGATTTATCTGAGTTGTTAGATATTTTAAGAAACAAGGTTTACAGTATGGGCGCAGAGGACAATTTATCTGCTATAATGGTATGTACTTATACCAACGAAAGTTACAAAAGTGATAGACGTAAAATTTCAGTTATTATTGCTGCTGTCATAATATTTTTTATTCTGTGGGCTGTGACAAATATATTTATTTTATTTTAAGGAGAAAAAATCATGAAACAAAAAACAAGAATTATTATCTACATTTTAATTGCAATTGCCGTTGTTATAATCGGTACAATTGTGATACTTTCAAGTAGAACAGCAAAGCCTATTCCCGAAAGCCACCTTGATTTGGGTCGCATTTATCTTGCTGATCTATCTTATGACAAGGCGATCCTTGAATTTAAGGAAGCAATAAGAATTGATCCCAAAGACCCCGAACCTTATATTGAGCTTGCAAATGTGTATATAGAAATTGACGATGTTCCAAGCGCGATTGAAACTCTTGAAGAGGGCCTTAAAGAAACCGGCGACGACAGGATTTACGATATGCTTGACGAGTTGAGAATGTCTTCGGAAGGAACTACGGATAACGAGTCTGAATTTGATGTTACAAATGTTCCGTCAGAAACAAGCATACCAATTGAAGCTGCTTCCGAAGAAGAAACTACAGCAAGTACAGCTAATTTGGTTGAGGTTCCTGATTTAAGCGGATTATCAGAGGAGGAAGCCAAAAAGCTGTGTGAAGATAACGGTTTTAAGTACAGCGTTTCATATGCAGGCAGCAATGATATTGAAAAGGGATTTGTTATTGGACAAACTATTCCTGCGGGTGCTTCCGTTGCGGAAGGAATAAGTATACCGTTTTCGGTAAGTGAGGGAAGAAAATTAGAATACGATGTTGAACTGATGGAAGAATATACAAAGGAATGGGATAGTTCGGTTGGTGAATATGGAGGATATAAAAATGTGTATAATGTAAAATCAGATTACGACTTTAGCAGCATAAGTGATGTGACTTATCCATATATATGCCAACATGGAAGCAGAGACGGAGAAGCATCTGTTGCAGTTAATGATCCGTATTATGATTCTGACTATAAAGGAGAGATGTATTATTCTATTGAAACAGAGAACTCTTCAATAAAATTATCAACACGTTATTATTATGTTGCTCAGTTTTCGGAAGAAATGGCATTTTTTCAAAGAGATTATAAAAAGGAAAAAAATCAGACTTCCTGTATAAGGGGATACATTAACACCCGTGGAAAAGAAATATTCAGCTACAAATATGTGAATAGCTCAATCGTTGGAGGTAATGGCTCAGGGCACAGTGTTGGATTTGCGGACAGTAGTGTAGTTCCCGATTACAACCTATTTGATATGCATTATGGGTATGCTGCATATAATACAGAAAATAGTGATGCATACGGAGAAAAATATGGCATAGTTGATAAAAACGGAAATGTTCTCGTAAAGCCTAAATATGAATCGGTTGTTTCATCATCCGATGGTATTATCAGAGTAGGAATACGGGCTAATGATACATATGGGGAAAAATACGGTTATGTTGATACTAATGATAATATAATTGTAAAATGCAAATATGATATTGCAGGAGAATTTACTAACGGAGTGGCAGTTGTTGGATACTTAAATCAAGAAACAAATGACTATAAAAAAGGTGTAATAAATAAAAAAGGTAAATTAGTCATTCCTTGTCAATATGATTATTGCTTGATTGAAAATAACGGAATTATAATTGCATTTAACACAAAGTATGATGAAACCACATATTCAGAAAAATATGATTTTTACTGCTATGATTTAAACGGTAAACTATTGTTTGGTCCTAGCCCTTTTATATGTACAGGTACGAATACTGGATGTCCCACAACGTATGGGGAATCAAATGATAGGATCATCATTCAAGGTGATGACGGAAATGTGTATTTGTATGATTTAAACGGAAAGCTTATAAATAAAACGTCCGGAACAATCCAGAAGGATTTGATGCTTTTTAACGGCGGAGGAAATGGTCCGTTCATCAGATTATTTGATCCTACCGGTATAATTTATCTTGGAAATAATACTTATATGGATAAGAGATCGGAAGAGCGTCGTGTAGGGAAAGAGTGTGC
>CANDLP010000319.1 GCA_947385505.1 uncultured Clostridia bacterium | reverse complement strand
TGTTTGCGTTTCGGTTTCTTCGGGGGTGGCTGCTTCGGTTGCGGGAGTAGTGGAAGCTTCGGTAACAATGGTTTCCGCCGATGTTTCGGCTGATGTTTCCGCCGATGTTTCGGAAACGGTTGTTTCCACAGGCGCGGGAGGCTCGGTGGTTGAAAGGGCGGCGGCAGTTTCCGTTGTGGTCGTTTCCGTATAATCCTTCTCGGCTGCCGAAGTGGAAACCGAAGTTACCACTGCTGCCTCCGCCGCCTCAGAATAACCCGCGGGAACGGTCACCGCCCCGTTCAGCTCAAAAGGAATTACAGGTGAAAAAATTTTAAGATCGGTATATTCAGGAAATGAGACAGTTAAAGGCTCATCGTTATAAACAGATGTTTCGGGAGCATTTTCCGTATCTGTACTCGAAGCGTTTTCGCCTTCATTTTCTTCCCTGTTATCGGAAGTTTTATCAATTTCGGCTTCGGAGTCGTTATTTTTAACAGATTCCCCTATGCTCTCGATCCTCCCGGTGCTTCCAAAAAGAAATACATAGCACAAGGTTATGATAAGGGACACCGTGATTTTTATATATGCGCCTTTTCCCATTGTATCCGCCTTTCTTAATTTTACTCGGTTATGTATCGGCCGCTCAGATTATCATTGCGGATTTCTTAGATGAAAATTTGTCAAGTTTTCCGCTGATTAAAGTGCAAAGAGCTTTATTATTTAATCAAAATCCTTTATCCAAGAGGTATCCCACTGTCTTCCCGCCCACTCGTTTCCGTAAGAATTGTAATAAGCGTCAAACATTTTACGCTTTACATTTCCGTTTTCGTCGTTCCCGCTGTTGTCGATAAAGGTTTCGGGGTCAAGTGTGGAGCTTTCGTCATCTCTTATCTTTCTTGCCACCACTACCAGACGCATATCGGAAAACATGGAAAAATCACAAGTGGACAAAGTGAGCAGCTCGTCGCCATAGCGCAGATCAATACCCGTATAGTAGTAGCTTCTGTCCAGACATTCTGCCACAAAATTGTCAAATTCGCTTTTGCTTCCAAAGCTTACGCAGTTCTGATAGTTGAACACTTCTCCGTAATCCTCGGTGGTATTGGTAAGGAACACCGCAAAGATAAAGTACTCGTTTTTTTCGTAAATGGTATCGAAATTAAGACGGTAATTTTCCTTCATAAAGTCAAAGCCCTGTTTTCTGAAATAAGAGAGAGGTTCAAACATATTGCGGGTAATCAGGTTATGACCGTAAATTATTGTGTTGGCGGGGGTGGAGTCTGCCGTTATCGGCACCTCGTAATCCGCAAAAATAGTTCCGTTTGCGGTAGGCTGCTGATAAAAATTATGTTTTAGATAAAACTCGTTGTCCTTAGCCTGTAACACAGGATAGCCTATCCAAGGATACATTTCTATCCAACCAACCATATCGCTGTTTTTCTCGTAAAGCTCCGCATATTCTTCAAGAATCTCCACATCTCTTTGTTCGGTGTGCCCTTCGTCATTGGTGATGTGCATTGGTATGGAGATAACGCTCCCGTTGCTTTCCCCCCTCATATTCTTTACTTCTTCCATCTCTTTATTTATATTGTCCGAACGGATAAAGTAGAAGTAAACAATACAAAACGTGGCGGCAATAAGAACGGCTATCGCGGCAAGAAATACTATCTTTCTTACTATTTCTCCAACAGAGTCGGTTTTACAGGGGAAAAGCGACTGGGCAACGGTCTGTTTCCTCCGCGTGGTTTTTTTCTTTACCGGTTCAAAATCGGGCATTTTAGACCATTCCTTCCTTTTTATACTGTTTTCGCTTTAAAAATAGACAAAGTCTATTTTTAAAGATGCCGCAAAGCGGCATGCGGCGATAGCCGCCGAAAACAAAGTTCAATACTGATTTCACCAAAATCGAAGATTGTGGCTGCCGACCGGAGGACGGCGTTTAAATATAGACATTGTCTATATTTAAACAGAAATTAGTATTATCAAAAACTGTCTTTACAGATACTTATTCCGACGTGGTTACAGCGGGAACCTCTCCCGGCTCCACATTGTCAAGACTGTCAACTTTGTCGTTGTACTTATCAAAATCCTTTACAAGAGAAATATCCCAATTTCTGCCTTCCCACGGATAAGCAAGCCCTCTTTTATAATATGTATCGAAAAACAGCGGCGACTGATTTACGGTTATCTTGCTTGCGTCCACTTCAAGACTTTCCCCTTCGCGGACTTTTCTGGCAAACAGAGCGAAACGGCAGTCCACGTCTTTTCCCATGGGATAATAGTAGCAGGTGGAAAGAGTTATTATCTGATCGCCGTATTCAAGGTCAACGTCAGTGTAGAAGGTGCTCCTGTCCATAATATTGCCCACAAAGTCCATAAACTCGCCTTCGTTCTTGAACTGTCTTTTTCGGTAATAGGGATAGGGGTATCCGTCCTTGTCCTCCGTATTTATAAATATTCCGGCGAATACTTTATATGTACCTTCTTCATAAAGAGTATCAAACTGTATGGTAGGATATTTCAGGTAATAGTCAATAAACGCCTGATTATCATAATTATAGCCGTCGCTGTAATGAGAGGAGTAAGGATAATAGTGGGTCAGTGAAGCGAAATATTCTCCCGACTGCATATTATGTCCGTAGATAACGAGGTTGTTGGCATTAGTGAACGGCAAAACATGGTTGTCACAGAAAATGGAACCGCTTTTGCTGTCCTCTTCATAAAAATTTCGGAACAGGTAGTAATCGGTATTTTCCAGACCTTCTCTCATTAGTACGGGATAATCTATAAAGTGACCCGCCTTTATCCAGCCCACAAGGTCGTTATTTTCAGCATAAAGATCAACGAATTTATCAAGAATATCAGGCTGTTCCTCCTTTATCTCCTCCACCTTCTGCTGATCAATCATGAAATTTCCGGAAGCGTTCATTTCCTTTATATTTACTATCTCATTGTTCATCTCATTATCCGCCTGCCGTCCGGTAAAATCTGTTAGGATATAAATCCCGCAGCCGATAAACACCAACAGGCATATTATAACGATGACCTTTCTTATCTTTGCCGCCGTGTTGTCTTTCTTATTGGGTATAAACATACGCACAAAAGCGTTCTGAGTTTTTTTCACATGTTCCGCCATAATAATTCTCCTGTTTTTTATTTTTAACTATAAACCTGTGATAAATAAATATCAGTAGCTGAGAAGCTTGCCGGTATCCCAAGCCCTGCTGCCGTATACGCTGGCTATGCCCCTGTCTATCGCCTGCTGCCAGCCTATCCATGAATAATTTCTCTTAACTTTTGAAACATCTACTTCAGGACTTTCACCCTCTCTAACCTTTCTGGCAAAGATAACGCAGCGCACGTTTTCATACTCCGGTCCGAAGGGGAAATAGCAGGTGGAGAGGCAAATTATCTTGTCGCCGTAATCGAGATCCACGTCGGTAAACAAAACGCTTCTGTCCATTATATCCAGAACGTAATTGTTGAAATCGTCCTTATCGCTGAAGGAACGTCCGCGGCGAAGATAATTGTACAGATCGGAAGAGCACAC
>CANDLP010000318.1 GCA_947385505.1 uncultured Clostridia bacterium | reverse complement strand
TGAAAATTATCCGGTTCCATCGTTTTTCCCTTTCCTTTCTGTTTTTTATTTGATTCTGAAGCAAAAATGTTGTTTTTGCCGAGAGCTTTTTTCTTTTAAGTTTTCTATTGTTTATTTTACCACATTCAACAGCATACTGTCAATAGCGTGCTGTTGAATTCGTTAAAAATTTATAACATTTTTAATTTTCGGGTTTTAATTTTGTGTAAAAATCACATTCTTTCAGCCGACCGGAATCGGATTATATGTTCAATACGAAAACAGAGGAAGCAAGCTCCCTCTGTTTTCGGTTTTATTTCTCATAAGCTATATAAACCGCCGCCGAAGCATTATCGTACAGCCCGTTCTCTTTTGCCGCCAAAATAACTGCCATAGGCAGATAACAACAGCATTTATCATATCTCTGCCATTTGAGAAATGATTTTACATGAGACGGAATTTTCCGGTGATTTTTCATAAGAGCCATAAATTCTCCATTAAAACGAACAGCAATTTCGCTTATGTACTTTTCCGTCAAAGCGTAATGAATATCCCTTTCCTTTGCCGAGATCACAGGAACCTCGCACGTCGGTTTTCCGTCTGCGTCTTTAGATAAATATCCCATTTTAACGAATTCGTCAATGCTGTCAAGGCAGCGCTTGTCTACGGCGGAAAAAGCGTCCTTATTTTCTGTATAAATCGAATAGAGCATTTTAATCGCGCTTTCCTTTGAAATAGGATGATAGAGTTTGTGAGCGCGGCACAGTACGGTATCATAATCGTTAAGGGTTAAAAACCTTGTGTCAAGAAAATCAAATACGCCGTGTCCCCACTCGCCGTTTATGCCGTAGGGAATATGTCTTGATTTGGCGTTATCGTAATTATCGGGATAACGGTTGCCGATAGCGTACCATTTTCCTCCGTCAGGCCGCCGTTTGTAATCGGAGAAAGGCTCAAGTCCGCCGCAGGCTTCGTTTCTTACGCTGTTTACCGCCTGTTGAACGGTTCTTATTACAAAATGACTTTCCAGCTTAAGCCGCGCCGATTCTCTTTGAATCTTATAATAATCTTGTTTTCTCAGCTCCGCCAGTCCCGAATCTATAATTTCCCATATCTCCCTGTACGTTTTTTCGGCAACTTCAAGCTGTGCGTCAAGATACTCCAATCTTTCCTTCTCGCCCGTAATAATGAAATCCGTATATACTTTATCCCCGATCCGACCCATAAGTTCGCCTTTTATAAAGTCTTCCACGATAGGCTCCACATAAGCGGTGGGAATTCCTATCGCACCCGCTAATTCGGGTATCGTCACCGGTTTTTCGTAGGCTAAAATAAGCAGGTTCATTTTGATCTTGTCATTCCCCACCAAAGAAGACGGTTCGCCGTTTAATCCTTCTTCCCCTGTACAGCCTATCCATAGAGTTTCGGGCTGGTAGCTCTGCTTTGTGTAATTTTCCATTTCAAACTCCTTTCCGATATGCCTTCTTCCTGTAAAAAGCCGTGATTTTACGGTATTTTCCGGAATATTAAGCCCCTTAGCTATATCCCTTACGCTTTCGCCGTTCATATAATGCCGTATAATCACCTCGCGGTAATTTTTTGTCAGCATCGAAACACAGCGACGGATATTTTCGGCGTCATCGCTTTTCTCCACCGCTTCATACAGCTCCGTTTCCTCCGCCGGTTCGGCGATTATATTTATGGAAACAATGGGCTTGCGGTACTTTCTGCGTATACCGTCGTAAAATTTTCGGTCAAGCACCGAGGAAAGCCAGCTTTTGATGTTATCAATAGACCTTCCGCTGTGAAGATAAGCCAGCGCCACCAAAAGAGTATCCTGAACAAGGTCTTCTGCGTCGCATATATTATTTGTCTTTAACACGGCGATTTTCATAAGATAATCGGCATATTCGGTTAAATTGTTTTTCTTCGTTTCGTTTATATCATTCATGGCGCACCTCAATGAAAGCTTTCGCATATTAGTCGCGGAAAAAAAGAAAAGGTTCGGAGGGTTTGAAAAAAATTTAAAAAATAAAAGCTGCTTCAAAAATTCTGAAACAGCTTTATTTTAACGGTTAAAATCAGTCGCTTACGTAAGGGATAAGAGCAACCTGTCTCGCTCTCTTGATAGCAACGGTAAGCTCTCTCTGATGATATGCGCAGCAGCCGGTAACGCGGCGGGGAAGGATCTTTGAACGCTCAGTCATGCACTTCTTAAGCTTGGCTACGTCCTTGTAATCAATGAATTCCGCTCTGTCAACACAGAACTGGCAAACCTTTTTTCTTGCGCGCTTAACGGGGCGTGCGCTCTTATCGTTGTTTACATCATGCTTTTCAGCCATTGTTATTTCCTCCTGTTAAAATTCAGAATTTGGATCAGAACGGGTAGTCGTCGTCCGAGCCTGTTTCCACAAAATCGTTCGTACTTCCCGAAGAAACGGCGGGAGCGCCCATTGCTGTACCGCTGCCGCTGTTCGGAGCAGGCGGCGGGGGATTATATCCGCCGTAAGAGTTGGAATTTGAGTTGACAGCCTTTTCACCGGTGAAATGCGCATTGCTTACCACAAGCTCAACCACGTTCTGAGTGGAGCCGTTTTTGTCAACATACTGACGTGTCTGCAACTCGCCCTCAACAAGGATCATTCTCCCTTTTGCAAAATAGCGGGAAATGAATTCCGCAGTACTTCTCCAAGCCACAATGTTGAAGAAATCCGCCTTTCTTTCCTCGCCCTTGATCTGGTAGGCGCGGTCAACAGCCAAACGGAAGGATAAAACGGATGCGCCGCTGGGAATAGTCTTTAATTCCAGATCATTGCAGATGCGACCCATTAAAACAGCCTTGTTATACATCCAGCAATCCTCCTGTTACTTAGCGATCACTACCATAGAGCGAAGAACGCCGTCCGTGATGCTTACGATACGCTCAAACTCCGCAGGGAAATCGGTCTTGCCGGTAAATGTATAAACTACGTAATAACCGTCTGTTTCGTAGTTTATGGGGTAAGCAAGTTTCCTTTTGCCCCAGTCGTCCGTGTTGATAAGCTCACCGTTCGCCTTGATAAGGTCGGTGAACTTGGCAACAAGGTTCTGAACCTGTTCCTCACCGTTTTTAACGGAGAAAACAACCATTGCCTCGTACTTTTCGCCGAGCTTTGCCATAGATAAATACCTCCTTTTAGACTTATGGCCCACGTCTTACTAACGACGTGAGCAAGGATATTCTGACGCGTATTGAGTTTAATGTGACTGTACATTCGCTTATTTACGCATCAAGCTATATTATTATAGCAGAGTTTGGAAGGATTGTCAAGGGTATAAGAAAAATTTATGACAAATAATGTTATCGGGTTTTATCGGCAGAGTTTGAATCTATTATACGGTGATTTGAGAACAGTATTACAAAACACCCGCTGCCTGAAATCCGAGAATTCCCAATGCGCATATTACGCTTCCCGCAAGATTCAAGCCCGTGGGGCGGGCGCTTTTTCTAAGGAGGTCAAGAACAAGTATAGATCGGAAGAGCACACGTCTGAACTCCAGTCACGGAGCGTCAT
>CANDLP010000317.1 GCA_947385505.1 uncultured Clostridia bacterium | reverse complement strand
GTTTCTATGCGGTAATTCTCGTCCCCGTTGTCTAAAAGCTCGTCAAGGCGCGCTTCGGTATAAGACCTCAGCTCCTCCTCCATGGCTTGATAGTACTCTTCCGCCGCGATATTGTATTCCTCGGCGGGACTTTTTCCGCCCACCTCCACTAAATGAATACCGCGGCGTATATATTCGGTGTATTCCAGATATTCGCTCCAGAATCTGTTTACCGCCGCCACGACTGTTCTTCTCTGAATATCGGACAGCATAGGTTCTCCGTATATTTTAAGCGCTTCCTCATATCGGGGGCAGTTTTCCCAAATACCGGGAGACTGATCCTTCAAAAATCTTGTTCGGCTGTCGAAAATCTGCGACCTGTGCTTTTCTCCTATCATTGTGAATTTTAAAAGCCTTGCCCTTATATCAAAAGCGTCGCCCTCGCTTATGCGCTGTATCCGCTCCACTTCGCGGCGCAATATTTTGTCCTCTAAAGGCCATTCCGACGGCATAGGCTTGTGCTTGGCGGGAAGCAGGTTCATCAGCTTGTATTTTTCCATAATAGGCTCGTCTATCGCCACAAAACACATACTTTCACCGGGATCGCCCTGCCTTCCGGAGCGGCCTATAAGCTGCTTCACAATCCTGCTGCTTTCGGGCATATAGGTAGAAATCACCAGAAGACCTCCCGCTTTTAACGCTTCCTCCCTCTCAGCTTCATTCCTTCCGCCCAGCCTTATGTCAACGCCCCGCCCCGCCATATTGGTGGAAATGGTTACGGCAAAAGGGCGACCCGCTTCGCTTATTACGTCCGCTTCCATATAGTCGTTCTTGGCGTTTAAAACTACGGAGTTTATACCTTTTTCTTCAAGCATATCATAAAGCTTTTCGCTGTCCTCAATGCTTCCGGTGCCCACAAGAACTGGCTGCCCCTTTCGGTTAGCCTCATACACCGCTTTTACAACGCCCTTCCACTTGGCTTCGCTGCTGTAATAAATCAGCATATCCCGATCAATGCGCCTGCTGGGAGTATGGGGTTCCACCCGCTTGTACTCAAGGTCGTACAGCTGATAAAACTCGTCCTTGGCGGCTTCGGCGGTGCCTGTCATTCCCGAAAGGAAGGGGTATTGTCTTACGAAATACTGCATTGCGATGCTGCCCATTATTACGCCTCTTGAAGTTACTTCCAAGCCGTGTTTTATTTCCACCGCTGATTGAAGGGTTCCGGGGTAATGGCGGTTTTCCGCCACGCGTCCCGTAAATTTGTCTATTAACAGGATCCTTCCGTCGCGGCAGATATAGTCTTTGTCTTCCTTAAGCATAAACCATGCGTTCAGGCAGTCGTTTATTTTTGAAAGCAGTTCGGCGTTTTCCTCGTCGTAAAGATTGTTCAGCCCGAAAAAGCGTTCCGCTTTTACCGCGCCCTTATCGGAAAGGTATACGTTTTCCGCTTCAAGGCTTATATCGTAATCCTCCTGTGTAAAGCTGTCCATAAGATCGGCTACTTTATAAAGGTCTGGATCGTACTTTACATCGGTATCAGCCGAAACCACCATGGGGATTCTTCCCTCATCTATCAAAAGGGAGTCCGCTTCGTCTACTATCGCGGCGCCGAAGCCTTGTCCCACCGTATCTTCCAAATTTTGTACGGTAAAGTCCCTGAGATAGTCAAAACAGCATTCCCTTGCGCTTATATAAAGTACGTCGGCTTTATAGGCGGCTTTTCTCGCGTAAAAATCGCTTCTTTCGGTGACCGACGCCGCGCTTACACCCAAAATATCATAAACGGGGCGCATCCAATGTTCGTCGCGGTAAGCCAGATAATCGTTAAAGGTAAGAACATGAACCTTTCTTCCCATCAGCTTGTGCCACACCGCCGCAAACACCGCGCAAAGGGTTTTTCCCTCTCCTGTCGGCATTTCGAGGATTTTGCCCTCAATAAGAGCTCTTGCCGCCAAAAGCTGCTGATCGAACGGGGTTATGCCAAGCCCCTTTTCCGAAGCGATACAGACGGCGGCAAAAAGCGGGGTCAGATTTTTGCCGTTTTCGGACATTTCTATTAAAGAATTTATATCGTACTCTTCGGCATATTTTCGCACCGAAGAGGTAAACTTTTCGTTTTCGGTCATTTACGGTCTTCCTTTCTTTTTATCTTTTTTAGTATATCATATTTTATTGAAAAAGTAAATAAAAATTATTGTGAAAAAGGGCGTTGATTTGACAACAGACGTTGTATGTGATAAAATTATATTATCAATTAACACGGGAAAGGGAAAAAACAAAATGGAATACTACGAAACGCTGAAAAAGCTTAAAATACTGCTGTCCGCCGACTTTAACTGTTCTTCGGAAGCCTTTGACGCAAAGGAAAATATAATTGCGCCTTTCGCTCTCAACGAGGGACGGAGAATGTACGAAAGCGAAAAATCGTTTTTTAAGATGGCAACCTTGGGCAAAAACGCCGTTATTACCGCTGACGAACGTCTTTTTCCGTTTTTGGGGGAATACGTTAAAGATAAGGCGGGATATTGGCTTTTTGAACAGCCTCATACTGCCGCTATAGAAAAAGAGCTTAACAAATACGGCTATACCCTTGGTCATTCCCACCATCTGTACCTGCCCTCAAAGAAAACAGAGCCCAAAGGAAGCTTTACGGTAAAATGGTATCACGGTTATGAAGAAATAAAGCCGTTTTATGGAGACAAACGCTTCCCCAATGCAATTTGTGAGCAATATATGCCCGAACGCCCCGACACTATGGCGGTATGCGCTTTTGACGGCGATAAGATAATGGGAATGGCGGGATGCTCCGAGGACGCGCCCGGGTGGCAGCAGATAGGCATAGACGTGCTTCCCGAATACCGCTCAAAAGGCGTTGGCGCGTATTTGGTCACATTGCTTAAAAACAAAATATCGGAAAACGGGGACATTCCTTTTTACGGAACGGGTATAGCTAATTTTCACTCAATGAATATAGCCGTAAATTGCGGATTTAAGCCCGTATGGGTGGAAATAAATTCAAAAAAACTAATATGAGGCAACATAGGAAATAACAGAAATTTTTAAAATATCATCTTTTTTACAAATAGCTATTGCAAAACAGCTTAAAATATGAGAAAATAGTATCATATGAGGGAACTGCACTCAAAAGGAAAGGCGGAATAAGATATGAATAAAACAGCTTGTATCGTTTTGGCGGCGGGCGACGGAAAAAGAATGAAATCGGTAAAGCCGAAGGTGTTAATGGAGGTGCTGTTTAAGCCTATGTTGGGCTGGGTATTGGACAGCGCGGAAAAGCTTTCTCCCGATGAGATATGTGTGGTAGTCGGCAACGGGGAAGATAAAATAGGCGCATACCTTGAAACAAGAGACAGAAAATACACATTGGCAAGACAGTCAGTTCGCTTAGGCACCGGTCACGCGGTAATGCAGGCGGAAAACGTGCTTAAAAACTGTGAAAACGTGCTTGTGCTCTGCGGCGACGCGCCTTTTATGGACGAAGAGACCATGAGGGCGGCGCTTAAGGTGCATATTGAAAAGGACTGCGGCGCAACCGTCATAGCCGCCACGCCCGACAATCC
>CANDLP010000316.1 GCA_947385505.1 uncultured Clostridia bacterium | reverse complement strand
GAAGGATCGCTGTCCACTGACCTTCCGTCGCCGTTGGCGGAACCGCCCTGCATCATAAAGCCTTTTACTACTCTGTGTATGTCTTTGCCCGAATAATACCCGCTGTTTGCAAGGTCGATGAAATTTTGTACTCCTTCGGGAGCGGCGTCGGGGTAAAGCTTGCAGGTTATTTCGCCGAAGCCTTCTATTGCTATCACCGCATAGGTATCCCCGCTTTGAAGCGAAACGTTCAGCTCCTTGTTAATATCGGCGGTATTGCCTTGGAAGCTGTCGGGAGATTCTATTGTTTTAATTCCGCCGTACTCGTCCGATTCGGAGGAGCAGGCCGTAAGGAGCGCGGCGGCAGTAAAAAAAGCGATTGCGGTTTTTATGATTTTATTCATTGGCTTTGTTATCCTTTCTTCTTTAAAACGGGTTTTAAGTTCTTTTTGTTATTGTATCATCTTTTTCGGATAATGTCAATGGGGAAAAGGCGGAAGGACAACAGCATTTACTTCTTAGGGAATAAAAGAATATCAAATAGATTCAGAACTTGTTCCAATAGGACTGGCGCACGTCTTTTCGGCAAATTTTGCCGCCTGCTGCGTTAAAATTTTTTTTGAAATATGATAATATTCCTGCAAAATTTTGCCTTGCAGGCGACAAAATTGTGCTCGAAAATCTGCATACTGATTTTATGTGAACACGCTCTAAATTTTTGACGCGGAAAGCGTCCGCAGTTAGTAGAAATTGTGCAAATTGCGGCTTTTCAGATAGCCCCTAATTAAACTTAAGCGCAAACAGCAAGCCTGCCGCAAGCGCCGCGGCGGAAACGGCCAGCCATATTCCCGCACTCATGCCGCCCTCCGCAGCAGACGCCTCCTTATTCCCGGAATCAATCGGAGCTTTATTTGTTTCCGTTTTGTTTTCCAAATCGGAAATATTATTTTTATCGTTAAAATTGTTAAAAGCGTTAAGACCGCTGTTTTCGTTAATTTCACCATTACCGCCGCCATTCCCGCGCTCTCCCGCTCCGAAGGCATCACCGTTCATATTGCCGTCCTGAGGAAATTCACTGCCGCCCATATTCGGCATATCGGGTTTATCCCAAAAATCGCCTGACGCCTCTTCACCGTTTTTCTCCGCCGCGTTACCGAATATGCCGATTCCATTTCCATTTTCATTTCTTTTTCCGTTTATGCCGAAGTTATTCATGGTTCCCATTTCCGAAAGCTTAAGTTCCGAAGTATCGATCAGCGCGGAGCTGTCGTCAGCCTGTCCCTCTTGAGTGGAAGGTATGCTTCCCTCCAGCTGTCCCCTTACGCTTTCCTCCCTTAATTCGCAAAAGAGCCTGAGAGCGCTTACCCCTCTTTCAAATTCCTCATAAGTGCAGAATTTTGTGGGGTCTTTTTCCACATAATCGGATATCAGCGCTGCCGCTTCGACGATAATGGAGTCAATATCCACTATGTCAAGAAATTCCGCCATATACTGATGATAAAGGTTAGTATAACCGCTGTCGGAAAAGATCCAGCTTATCATAGGGCGGTCGCTTACGTCGCCGGAAACGGGGGAGTCAATAGGATAGTTCACCTGTTCCGAGGCATTTCCCGACTGAAATGTTCCAAATGCAAGGTTGTAATCCCACGGTATCATTGAAAGCAAACCGTCCTCCTCGTACAAATAATAGTTGTGTACCATTGAACCGGTGTAGCTGTCCCCGTTGCAGACAAAATTGTGTACCGCGAAGTAACGCATTACCTGATCAATATCAACCGTATTTTCAATATCGGTGTTTTCACCGAGAGCTTTAAGAGAAGCGATAAGTCTGTCCTTATCGGAATCGGAAACGTCTGTCTTGGCGTTGTCAAAAATGTTGGGATAGCTGTCGTAACTGTCGTCGATATATTTAAGTTTTACATCGTCACTGCCCATTCCTCCGGTTTTTCCCGTGTTTTTGAAGTTCTCCGTTAAACCGCCTTGTTCGGGAGGTTCAAATCCGCCCTCGGATATTTGGGAAGGATCAAAGGAATTCGGAGCGCCGCCGCGGGGGAAAGAAAAGTTGCTTTCCGCATTTTCAATATTTTCTCCGTCGGGATTTCCGAAATCGTCCATTTTAAAATTCATTCCGTTTCCCCTTCCGCCGCCGAAGCTCATACTGTCGGGCTTATAAAGTTCCCCGTAATCTTTTCCGTAACAGCGTTCGAGAAACGCCTCCTCTACTCCCTCCACCGCTAAATACAGACCCCAGTCCTCACCGTTTACGGTAATGTAAGTATAGCTGCAAAGAGGGGCGTTTACACCAAATTCGTTCATCATTCGGTATGTTAGATAGTCCTTCATATAAGTATTGTCCTGAATGATATTGTTCAGACAAAGCTTATCAAGACCGTAATAGCTTTTGCTTTTGTCATATTTGTCGAACTCTATTTTAAAGCTGTATCTTTCGCTTCCCATAGAGGCTACCGAGCTTAGGGAGGTGTTTCCTTTCCCTCTTATACCCACGTTTTTATAAGCTTCTCCGTCGATAACCACCGCGCACTCCGAGTATTCCTCGCTTTCGCATGTGGAAATAAACTCTTCCCAATTGTCCATGACAATATCTATTGTATGAACTTTTGAAAGTGAAAACAGCCTCTCCTTATATCCCGCCTCGCTTGCGGATCCGATCACGCCCAATGCTCCCCCGCCGATAAAAAGCGCGGCAGTCAGCACGGATATTATAACGGACAGCAGGCAAACAAGGTCAATATTTTTATGTGCCGACATTTTATCCTCCTTTTTATTTCAAAACGCGATCAGCCCGTATAATCTCCGTTATAGCTTATTAAAACGGCGCTTTTTACACCATCCATATCGGATATCGCGTTTATAAAATCGGTGCTGTCATCTTTAAGGCCTATTTCCAGATTAAGTTCAATCTCGCCCTTTTGCGCGGTTTTGCTTTTGATTACACAGCGCTTTGTTTTGCTGTCCAAAAAGCTTTTTACCGCGTTCTCCGTTTTTTGATCCTCACAGCGTATCACAGCTATATACGGGCGAATATGACTTTTTTTATTTACGAGCGCTAAAAGTATCACACCAACTGCCACGCTTCCTATTACAGCAAGGGGGATCATACCGGCCGCCAATACTATTCCCGCGCCGATTGACCAGAACAGAAAGGCGATATCCAAAGGCTCCTTTATTGCTGTACGAAATCTGACTATTGACAGCGCGCCCACCATACCTAAGGACAGAACCACATTGCTTGTTACCGCCAGAATAACAAAAGCGGTTATCATGGTGAGCGCCACGAGGGTTACGCCGAAGCCGGAGGAATACATAACCCCCTTATATGTCTTCTTATACACTAAAAAGATAAACATACCCAGTCCGAAAGCCAGTATCAGCGTTATTGCCATATCCGCAATACTTATGCTTGTTATTGCTTCCAGAAAATCCGATTTAAAAATGTCTTTGAAATTCATTATTTTTCTCCTTTTTGTGTTTTTTTGTTTTTATATCGATCCCATTTTGAACCGACCTATGGCGTATCTCAAAATAAAGCAATTTAATAATAACCATTTAAAAAACAGATAAACTATTTTTTAAATGCCATGCCGCAAAAGC
>CANDLP010000315.1 GCA_947385505.1 uncultured Clostridia bacterium | reverse complement strand
CAAAAGCAAAGCGATAATTTCCGCAAAAAAAACTACTATCAGGCAGCCGACAAAGGCTTTATATCTCATCTTTATAATCATCCCTTTCCTTTTGAGAAAGTGTTTGCGCCAAAGGAACAAACACGGCGGTTTTGAAAGAACATGTTTTTTTAAGTTATTTTAAACTTTAGCTCCTTGAAATTTGTAGCCGTCGCCCCAGACGGTGACAATATATTTCGGATCGCCGGGATCCTTTTCTATTGCTTCACGTATTTTTCTTATGTGGACATTTAATGTACCGTCGCCCGTAAATTTATCCTCCCAGACATTTTCAAAAATCTCCCGCTTGGAAATTACCCTGTTTTCATTTTTTATCAGATAGGAAAGAAGCTTAAACTCCAGCGAGGTAAGCTTTACGGGAATACTGTTTATAAGCACCTGCTTTGAGCTGAAATCCACTGTAAGCCGCCCGTCGGAATATGCCGTATTTGCGCTTTTCCCGTAACGCTTAAGCACCGCTTTAACCTTTGCAAGCAGAACCCCGAGAGAATAAGGCTTTTGAATATAATCGTCGCCGCCTATGTTAAGGGCGATAATTTTATCGTCGTCGCTTGATCGGGCGGAAATAAAAAGGATAGGTATCTGCGTTTTTTCGCGCAGCTCTCTGCACAGCTCAAAACCGCTGTCATTTCCCAAATTGATGTCAAGCATCAGAAGCTCGGCCGAATTTTCCGCAAGAAATCCGCGGCATTCATCGGATGTATAAACCGCGGCCGCCTTTACGCCGAACAGGTTGAAGTACTCGGCGGTGCTGTCGGCAAGCAGTTTTTCATCATCTATTATCAAACAATCGTATTTCATTTTGCCACTCCCGTTATTTAAAAAAAGGATTTTAATCGGTTAATAGCGCTTCGGGTGTAATAACCATTTCAATTCTGATTTTATCCTGTGTTGAAATGGTTATTAGTATAAAAAGGGATTAGGGCGTATCTGAAAACAAAGCAATTATGTACAATTTCGCTAAAATGCTCTGTTTTCAGATACGCCCAGATAAAATTATGAGAAATCTCTAAAAATTCCTGTAAGATTGAACCCCCGAACTGGTGTATTTTGTATTTTTGTGATTTCCCATATACTCAAAAGCCGATTTTGCGTCATCAAGCTTAAGCCGCTCCGTAAATAAGAACCCGCCGCTTTATTACAAAAGACTCTTAGGATCGTAATTCGGCTTAACGTAAACCTTGTCGGGCTTGTCGGCGATCTCGCTTTTGAATACCTCCTGCCACTGCTCCGCGTCAAAATCCTCAATCGAAACGGTTATATAATGATCTCCCATGTTGAGAGCTTCCGCAAGCGCGTTTTTAACGGCTTCGGCTGCTTTTTTCTTCTGTTCCTCAGTTCTTCCCTGAAGCATTTTTATTCCGATGTGCGGCATAATGGTTCCTCCTTGTTATACTAAGTTCTGTTTCAAAACATAAAATGTTTTGAAACACTCCGAAAGCTTCGCTTTCGGAGTGCGGTGCAGCCGCAGAACTGCCGTTCATACCCATTCGCGAAAGCTTCGATTTCGCAGCCGCCGCTGTGCGGCGGCATTGCAAATCATATATGATTTGCAATGGAATGAAGTATATTTTCAATTATTTTTATTACTTTGTCCAAAGACTCAGCCTCATATTCGGCAAGCGCCTTTATTTCCCCGGGAATATCCGCAATATCCTTTATATAAACGCAGGTTATCCCCGCGTTATGCGCCGACCGTATGCCGTTTGAGCTGTCCTCAACCGCCATGCAGTCGGAGGGAGCAACTCCCAGCCCCTCCGCCGCCCGTAAATAAGGTTCGCCCGATGGCTTTCCGTTATTTACACAGTCACCGCCGATTATAATATCAAAGGGAGTATCTATCCCGGCTCTTTGAAAGTTATGTATCGCCTCGGAACGAAAGGAAGAGGTCACAACGGCCGTTTTTATATTATTTTTGACAAGATAATCCGAAAGCTCGAAAAAGCCTTTTTTGACGGGAAGTCCCTTTGTGATTCCGTATTCCCTCGACAAGCCGTAGGCAGAAGCGCTCATTTCGGCGTACTGCGTCCCGGTAAAGCCGTAGCGGTTTCTGAAATATTCAAAGGTGCTTTTATCATTAAGACCGATCAAATCATAAAAAGTATCGGAAGAAAAGCTTATCCCCATATTTCTCATCGCCTGCTCCCAACATTCTTTATGTATCCTTTCGGTATCAAAAATGGTGCCGTCCATATCAAACAGCACGGCTTTTATTTTTTTCATTGAATTTTATAATTCCTCAAATACCGCGGAGCTGTAAGCGGGAAGTGTGAGCGCCTGACTCAGATCCGCCTTTTCCTCGGTTAAAATGTTTCTGAAGCTTCCGCCCGCGTTAAGATTAAAGGTGAAGTCCTTGTCATCAATGTTAAGTACGGTTATAACTCGCTTTCCGTTAAATTCCCTCATAAAGGCGTATTGTCTGTTGGTAAGCTGAAGCTGATTGTAGCTCCCCGCCGCCAGCACGGCGCTTTCCGTCCTGAATCCGGCAAGAACGGAAATGTGCTTTGTAAGCTCGGTATCCTGACGAAGCTCAAATTCGGGGCGCAAAGCGTCGTCGCCCTGCTTTTTATCCCCTTCAATACCGTACTCGCTTCCGTAGTATACCGACGGAATCCCCGGCATTGTGAATAAAAGTGAGTAAATAGGGTTTAAGTGCTCTTTGTTTTTAAGCATTGTGGCGATTCTCGAAACGTCATGGTTGTCCACAAAGGTGTACAGGTTCTTTCCGGTGTACAGACACCACTGTTCTTTTCCGAACTGGCGGTTGAGAGAGTGAGCGATCTCAAACATATTCATATCGTTAAAGGAGGAGTAAAGTCCCTTGTAACACTCATAGTTAGTGACGCTGTCCAATTTGTCGGGAGCCATCCAGCGGTTGTAATCGCCGTGGAGAGTCTCGCCCATCAGCCAGAAATCTTCCGCAAGCCACTTGCAGTGACCGTGAAGCTCTCTCAGGAAGTTTTCGTCAAGACAGTAAGCTACGTCCAGCCTTAAACCGTCTATTCCGTATGTCTCACGCCACTTGGTAATGCAGTCCTTTATGTAATTTTTTACCTCGCCGTTGTATAAGTTAAGCTTTACCAATTCATAATGCCCTTCCCAGCCCTCATAGAAAAACGGCTCTCCGTAAGGGCTTCCGCCGTCGCGAATATGGAACCAATCCTTATAGCGGCTTCCGAAACCGTGTTCGCGAACGTCCTTGAAAGCCCAGAAATCTCTTCCGACATGGTTAAACACTCCATCAAGCACCACTTTGATACCGTTTTCGTGAAGAGCGTCAAACACCTTTTTAAAATCCTCCTCCGTACCTAAACGGCGGTCGGGAACCAGATAATCGGCGGTATCGTAACCGTGTCTTGAAGACTCAAAAACCGGTCCGAAATAAACAGCGTTAAATCCGCATTCCTTTAAATGAGGTATAATGTCAAGCACTTTTAAAATACGAGATACAGGCTCACCGGAAAAATCGTTTTCCTTCGGACAGCCGCAGAAGCCCAAAGGATAAATATGATAAAAAGCGGCTTTATCGTACCATTTCATAATTTTGCCTCCAAAATTTATTTTTGCAGCAATAAACTGAGAACCTGTCTTCACAAGATTTGTG